>NZ_JADEXD010000150.1 GCF_015207285.1 Tychonema sp. LEGE 07203
GGCAAGAGAGCCCATCCCACAAGAAAAAAGATTTTTGTGGGATGGGCTCTCTTGCCCGTCCTAACTATTTTTGCAAGAAGTCTATTGTATATTCAGGGCGGGCTCGCGTGCCCACCCCACAATAGTTTTATTGTTGCTCGTTACTTTCGCTCTGCCTGGTAATGCAGATAGGCGAGGCTCTGCCTCCTTTGAGGAAAGAAACCCCGGCGGTTGAAACCGCGTCTACACAAACACTCACGCGCATTGCCAAGGGTTGAAGAGTCGTAGCGTAGCGGGGCGTAAGCCATCGCACATTTCTCTCAAATTCCATATTTCTTAGTCCGCAAAGGACGCGGTTTCCAACCGCCGAGGATTTCAATGGTAACTTGCACCATTCGTGTGGAAGCTCTTAAAAACCGGGTTTCTGAACTTCAGATATAGGTTGTGATGCTAAATTTGCGGTCAGAAACCCGGTTTTTGCCACAGGTGCTCTTCTATCAGTTATAACTCTTTTATCCCAACACATTATCTACAGCAATTTCTATATCGGGAAAAGCTAGAATCGATAAAGTCTGACCCCGCTGGAATCTTTGAATATTTTGGTATCCCGATGGAGAAGGTTCGCGATAAACTACTACACATTGCTCGTTAATATCTACCAGCCAAACTTCTACAATACCCGCTTCGGCATAAAGAGGAATTTTGATATTTCTGTCAGTTTCAGCGGTTGCATCCGCTACTTCCACAATTAGTAAAATATCCTCAGACTGAGGATGTCCCGATTCGTAAAAATCATCGCGCCGCCGCAACAAGGAAATATCCGGTTCAGGTTCCGAGCGATCGTCCAATTCTACGGGATCTTGAACTCCAATGGTTACTCTCGATAATAACCGCACATAAAATAACTCTGTCAGACGCTTCACATGAGATGTGTGCCTTCTACCGACGGCGGCTATTTGAACAATTTCTCCTCGAATTAATTCAACTTTATCATCTTTTGTCAAGATGCCAGCTTCAATCATCTGATGATATTCTTTTACTGTAAATAACCGCTTGATTAACTGAGTTGCGATCATTGGTTAGTCCCGGAATATTTGAGTTTTTGTCTGCGAGTGCAGGTTTAATAATGCAATTATACTAAATCTGCTCTGAGATGATGTTTGGTTTCACTTAGTTTAACTGGGACGTACAGAAATTTGTACTGTCAACTGTCAACTGTCAACTGTCAACTGTCAACTGTCAACTGTCAACTGTTTAATCCCAAGATTGAAACTGTAAAACCCAATGCTGCACCAAAGCAGAAATGCGATCGCGCCGTGTTTCAAAAGTAGCAGCAACCCAGATAAACACAATCCCAAAAGCTAAACCGATCGCCCATTTAATCAGCGGATAATCGAAGATCAGTACCACTAACTGATAGAAAACATTGATTAAAAAAAATCCTGTCCCCACAAACAAAAATGCCCGAACTCGCAGCGCCAAACCCGCTGCTACCGCCGCCAAACTAAAAAATCCTGCAACTAAACCGTGGCTTTGCTGAGTCAACAGAGGTATCCCGCAAATCATTGCAGCGGCGAGCATTCGTAGATTGTGGCGCAGCGGTTTTTGTGCGGGTAATTTGAGAGTGCGATCGAACTGAGCAACGTAAAGCAAAGAAAGCCCTAAAGGAGTAAAAAACCATTCCGGCTGAGTCAATCCCATTTGTGCAAACCACCTGAGCAATATCCAGTCAATTATGGCCACACTCAGGTAAGTAAAACGGACTTCCTGTTTTTCCCAAGCTAGGAAAAAATAAAAGGCGGCAGCTATCAGCAAGCTAATCGGATAAAACTTAGCCGGAGTTTCTAAAATAGCGACTATTGGAATCAGCGAAGCAATTATCTGCCAAGGTTTTTTTGACCAACCCCAGTTATCCCAAGGTAAAATGTAAATGAAATAGGCAAATAAAGCAGCGAAGGCAATTTTCCAGGGCCCCAGCGGCCCGGAAATATACTTGACAAAAGGCGTATTGATCCAATAAAGCCGGATGCCAAAGGCTTCTAACCAACCCAAGTAAATCCAAATTTCTGCCCACTGGCGATCGAGATTATTTCGCCCTTGCAAGAAAGCGTATTGAACTAATAAAGCTCCGGTGACTAATCCTAAATTTAGAGCTGATTTAATATCGTTGGTAGAAGCCCAAATCAGGAGTGCGCTGCTCAAAACCCAGTGCAGGTGAGCGAATATTTTCAACTCCGCATTAGTTAAATGCAAATAATTGCTGAGCCAAGGAGTCAAAACTCGATAGATATAGGTTAAAGTTGTGCCGAGAGTTGCCAGCACAATTAAACCGTCGCCCAAAGAGCCTCCCGGTGTTTGGGAAAGTTGATATAGTAGGGATTCGTAAGCGGATGCTGATACGCCAATTAATCCTAAATAAACCAGAGGTTTGAATTGTTGCTCGCGCCTGCCAATGCCGATCGCAATTAAAGACGCACCCAACACAGTTAAACCAGTCCAATTGGCAAAATCGTGCGATCGCAAAATCAAACCCAACAACCCGTAAACCAAAGGTATAACGTGAATGCTGGGTAAAATTGTGCGATTGTCGCAATTGCGCCGCCGCCACCAATCGCCCAACAATTGTGCAAACAAGCCGATCGCAATATTCGCCACTGCCAAATTAATTGCAGTGCGATCGACAAAACTCAAACCGACTGCAGTCACCAACTCCAAATTCCAAGCCAAGGCATAAATTGCCAGAGGCAAAACTTGGTGCCAACTTCGGAAAACAATCGCAGCCATGATTACCAAACTAGCAGCCAACACTTCAGCAGAGGCAGAAAAACTAAAGGTACTGCCTGCGTAGAGTTCAAAAGAATAAAAAGTAATAGTTGTCAACAACAAGCTGACGAGCAAAATTGCCCAACCATCTAAAGCTAAACTGTAAATTTGAGCTAATCGAGAAGGTTGAGGCAAACTGGTAGAATAACGAATAATCGTGCTGCGAAGCAACCACAGACACAAAAGAGCGATCGCCCCAGCAATTGCCCAACCCCAACCAGACACAAAACCCAATCTATCGATCGCCCCAGCGACGAAAATCGAGCCAAATCCTACTCCAATTGCCGCCGCCGGTATCTCTGGCACCTCTACCAAATAGTAAGTATTGAATAACATCAACAGCGCTGCAAAAGCCAAACCAATTAACTGATATCCCGGCAAACTAAAAATGAGAATTTGTGCGACTATTAGGGCGATCGTGCTGAAAATACTGGCGACTTGTTTGTGAGGAATCTCAGTATATTTAGCAACACCAGTCAAAGCCAAAGGTGTTGCCAGCCAGAGCAAACTCCACTGAGGATTATCAACAATATCACTCGCAGTTAAATAATTTTCTAACAAGACAAAACTGAATCCCGCCAATCCCAAGCCCAGATACCAAGAACCTTGGAATAAGGCAGGATGCCACCGGAAAAAGGCAGAACTTTCTCTGACATTTGCAGCTTTCATCCAGACAAAAAATCCCCATTCAGCCGCCATAAACATCAATAAAATTCCCGCCCAAATATTGAGTGTCAGGTTGGGCAAAAACAAGTCAATTGTCGAAGCGATCGCGCACAAACCAATAATGTTAGTCAGGGCAACCAAAAATGCCGGATTTCGCTTTTGTCCGACAGCAGAATCGGGCACGGAAACTCGCGGGGAATCTTCGGGAATTACGTATTTCCAAGCTATCCAAGCTAAAGTTAAAGTAGAAACGAATAAATTGAGCGATCCCCAAAACGGATTGAGCAAACTAACAACAGTTAAAACACTGCCCAAACCAAGAGCAATATTTTCACAAAAATGGGAAAGTTGAAATTTTCGCGATCGGTAGAGCCACTGCGCCGCACTTACCGTTAAAATCAAATAAGGCAACAGCAATACGCCCCAAAAAGCCCAAGGAGTTTGCCCGGAGTTGGTAAGCTGAGTTAAAAATGCAACAAATTGTGTTTTAATCTCTAAAGGAATCACGCGCCAAAACAGCCAAATACTCTGAAGTCCGACAGCTTCAAGCATTAGCAAATCAAACTTTTGCCAAAACCGCACTAAGCGGTTATAAAAAAACCACACAGCCAATCCGCTAACTGCGATCGCAGTTAGCGGAATTTCGCTAAAACAAACCAGCCATCCCAAACCCAACAAAGTCCCTCCGGCTAATTGCCAGTTAAAAAAGTTGCCGGGATTTTGCCGCTCTGATATATTGTTTCTAACAGTCCCAGATGTGAGAGGTTGCTGCCAATCCAACCACGCTAAAAGCACGCCGCAAATTCCCAAAGCTAAACCCATTTGAGGGATATCTACGCCCTTGACAAATATCGCCCGACCCAGTAAAATTCCTAAAGAATAAGCTACTAAAGCCGCTTTTTTGTAAGTCAGAAAATGTCGGCGGGAAGTCAAATCAGGGGCGGTAGTTTCAGTGTTCCCCCCGGTTTGGATAGATTGCAACCTTTGTTGCTGAACATGATAAACTGTAGCTGCAGCAGTTCCCACGGTACCAAAATAAACCGCAGCCAGGGCAAAGCCTGGAAAGGCCCAACCCCAATGCAAATAACTCAATCCCAAGTGATTTAGGGCGATCGATCGAGTTAAATTTTTGCCAAACAAGCTTTGATACCGATCTTTGATAATCCCGCCAGTTATCCAAGTCAAAATAAGTGCAGCGGCGATTGCTACCGCCCAATTCCAAGGATACTGCCACAATCTAAAAGTATCCATCGCCCAAAAGTTAATCGGCACTAGCAACAGCGTCACTTCTTCCAAAGTTTGAGCAGTCAAGTGCAAATTAGATTGTTGTTTAGCCCAACTGCTAATTGCCCAAAATGTTAAAGTATAAGCTAACAAAACTCCATATTGTCCGGCAGCGGGAAATTTTTCCCACTGACTGGCAGCTAAGACTCCAGAGGAGATAACTACCATGAACACTCCTAAAAATAGCAGCCACACGACGCTAATTTCTGTTATTAGCGACTGCAAAATTTGAGAGATAAAATTAGGGGTGCGAGCAGTTTCTGTGCGTCCCGCAACGTTTTTGGCGCTGCTGGGCAATGCTTTTTCTATTGGTAGAGCAGGTATTTTTGGTTCGGGAATAGCGACGGCTGGGCGTTGGCGAAGCCCTGGAAGAGAATCGTCAATTTCAGAAATACTGACAGCGGGATCGGGCAGCGGACAAACTAAATATTGTCGGCACAATTGCTCAACCTCAGCGGGTTCGATCAAGCCCAGCCGCAGCCACGCCTCTAAACCTGTCAACAACTCAGGGTGCGAGGCTGAGACGCTGAATTCAATTTTGCTTGCGAATCGACCTTTAGGAGATGGCATCGGCTTAAACTTGTACTAGCTACATTCTAGCTATAGCCGAATTTACGGTCGATCGAGCCTTTACGCATTCCGCCCTGGCAATTGGCACAATAAGTATTTATATCATCTCCGGTCGATCGCACCTAATCGGGTAAGGGCTCCCCTCACCAAAAACATCTGCCAATAATTGACAATATCCAAAACCCGCCCCGGCTTTTAATCTCTGTCGATCGGACTGTATCGGAAATAATAATTTATCTTGATTTATCTTGCGGTTGATTTGCCGGACAGGATCTGACTCAATCAAACCTTATTTATCGACAGCTTTCAGCAAAGTTTCCACGCTAGCATTGTGGTCAATGAAAGAAAACAAATGCTTAAATAATAGTTTGCCATTTTCATCCAAAACAAACTGAGCGGGCAAAGGAGCCCCTAAAGCTTGACCGGTTTTATAAGCTCGAAACACTCTCACGCCCGGATCGGAAAGCAAAGGCATTTTCAAGCCTAAATCTTTAACCACAATTTGGCTTTGGCGGTCGTCCGTACTTGTAACCATCAATAATTCTATATTGCGATCGGCAAACTTTTCCCAACTTTCATTCAAAGCTTTAATGTGAGGAAAACAAAAAGGACAATATTGCTTTTCAGTAAAAATCCGCGTAAAAGCCAGAATTACCGGCTTATCGCCCCGATAATTTGACAGCCGCACCAATTTGCCATTATTAATATCCGGCAGTTCAAAATCTGGCGTTCCGTGTTCCAGCTTCAGAGAATTAGTCGCCGGCACCGGCAATAAATTTTGGAAAAACCGCTGATTTAACAAGCCGCTAAAATCAGTAGAAGTCAGCATATTTCCTAATTAGATAATTGGTAATTATTCGGAAGGGTCGCGTTTAAATGTAGGGATACGGCACTGCGCCTTCTCCCTACAAATACAACTTGCTTATACAGCAGCAAAGAAAACCTTAGACTTGACGGGATCGGGAGTCATAGTCTTGTCACCGGGCTGCCAGCCTGCGGGACAAACTTCGTCGGGGTGGGACTGGACGTGTTGAATAGCTTGCAGCGTGCGGAGGGTTTCGTCCACGTTGCGGCCGAAGGCAAGATTGTTGATAGTAGAGTGTTGGATGATGCCTTCTTTGTCGATAATGAACAGACCTCTGAGGGCAATGCCGGCTTCTGGATCGAGGACGTTGTAGTCGGAACTAATTGTTTTTTTGATGTCAGCAACTAAGGGATAGTTTAGGTCGCCGACGCCGCCTGATTTGCGGTCTGTTTGTATCCAAGCCAGGTGAGAGAATTCGCTGTCAACGGATACGCCGAGGATTTCGGTATCGATTTTCTGGAAGTCCTCATGGCGATCGCTAAATGCTGTAATCTCAGTCGGGCAGACAAAGGTGAAGTCTAAGGGGTAGAAGAACAGGACTACATACTTTTTGCCTTTGTAGTCTGACAGTTTAACTGTTTTGAATTCCTGATCCACTACGGCTGTTGCTGCGAAATCGGGTGCAGGTTGACCAACCCGGAGGCATTCACTCGTCATAAATTTTGTTTCCTGTTTTACGAATTTTACGAACTGTTACAAATATATCATACTCGTAACGACTACAAGTATCTTGCAGGTCAAAAAAACACGCTCTCAATTTTGAGAGCGCTGTTTTTTTGATGAAATGATGGCTCAGGCGGGATTTGAACCTGCGACCTTGGGCTTATGAGTCCCCTGCGCTAACCACTGCGCCACTGAGCCAAATTCACTTCACGATTTACTATCGTAGCACAGTATGGCGAGCTGTGTCGGCTTTTCATTAAACATTATTTCTCATAACTTTTACTAGAAGTTATGAGTTTTGATAATGATTCAAAACCCATAACTTCTGACCAGTCGTCACCGAGAAGCGCGGGACGCATCGTCGGGCAGAAAAGCCATTGGATTGACGGCACCCTGTCCGGCGGGATGGACTTCAAAGTGCAAGTGCGGCCCGGTACTGAAGCCGGTACTGCCCATTTCTGAAATCTGTTCGCCTCGATCGACTCTCTGACCCTTTTGCACCAAAATTCGGCTGTTGTGGGCGTACACGGTCTCTGAGCCGTCTGCATGGGTAATTTCCACCAGATAGCCGTAGCCGCCGTCGTTCCACTGTGCATAGGTCACCACCCCGCTGTCGGCTGCCACGATTGGCGTGCCGATCGGTCCTGCAATATCAATTCCTTTGTGCATCCGCCCCCAGCGCCAGCCGTAGCCAGAAGTGAGAACGCCCTTAGCCGGCCAAATAAAGCCGTTAGCCGACGACGGTTGTTTGCTGCCGTTAGGCAGATAAGTATCAGCGCCCGAAAGCGGAGGCAGTTCTGGAGAAACCATGCGTCCCAAAGACGGGTTGCTCAGGGGATCGTAACCTTGGGAGCCAAAAGGAGCAGTTGCCACTACCGGCGGTTGCTCAGTAGAGTTCGGCGTGAGGTCGATCGGTTGCAATTCCGCGGCGCGAGCTGGGTCAAAACGCTCTTGCTGCTGCTTCTGAACCTGCTCTGACCAAGCTCTAGAAGGCGGTCTGCTGATTTCGTCCTGCACCGCCCCAGCGTACTCGGGGGTGTAGAGGTCGGGATTGACGCTTGGGAGTTCCTGAGACGGGTTGCTCGATGCGAAAGTCGTCTCCTGTTCGGTGGGAGTCAGCGCCACTGCATTTATCCCGATCGAATTGCGTTCGGCGCGGTATTCCTCTCGCAGCCTGAGAACTTCTGCCCTCAAGCGTTCGGCATAAGGGTTCAGAGCCTGTCCGGCGGGCCGAGCCTCCGAATTCGACTCAGGTAAAGCGTTAGCGGGATCGACATTTAAACCCTGGGCGCTATCGGGCACAAAACTGACCGGCTGCGGGTATTCTCCCGTAGCGATGGCAGCAGTTGCACTTGCTGGCTGAGGTAGGGCACTGGTATCAACGGCACCTGTAAATGTTGGTTCGCCTTGAAGCTCCAGCTTTCTGTCGTCGCTAATGGTTTGAGAAACTTGAGTTAGCGGAATGCTATTGATTTTGGGAACCATCGGCGCTGAAATATTGTTCAGGCCTTCCAAGTTCGCCAGGGGAGAGACCACCGGCGCTATGGGCGCGGGTGCTGCTACGCCAGCGTCGGCCATTTCCGGGGTAGACGAGCTGAGGTTCAAAGATGCCGGAACCGAAGCTGCGGAATTGACAGATGTAGAGTTGGAGGCAGAGTAAGAGGCTGCCGCCTGCACCGCTTGATTGTTCGATCCAACTTGGGGAATTTTCAGCCGTTGATTTACATTCAGCAAGTTGGGGTTGCCGAGCTTGTTGGCGGAGATCAGCTCTTTGGGGGATACGCCGTAACCTTTGGCGATCGCCAGAAGCGTATCTCCCGGACGCACGCTGTAGAGTACCGTTTCCGCGGCGGTGCTGCCTGCGGGGGGGACTACCACAGCCGAAGGCAAACCGGGTGTTACCAGAGACTGTTCAATTGACTCGAATGTTCGATCGCCCGATCCCGATCTACCGACCCCGGCCTTGGGAATTACAGGTGTCGTACCGAGGTCGGGAATTGCTGTCTGAGTAGGAGAATCTGGGGATGCCAGAGTCGGTACAGCAGGTGTAGATGAATTTGTTTCCGCTTCCGACTCCAACAGGGGCATACCTGATGCTGTGGTGCGGTTTTCCTGTTTTTTCAAACTGTCGATCGCCCCGTCTGCGTTCGGGTATTCGATCGAGCTTTGTGCCGGCATCCCCGTCGCCAGCTCGGGCGCTGCTGTTGGCTGTCCCCATCGGGCTGTACCATCCAACGACTCGGAGCCAGTCAGATTTAACTTTTGTTCCGGATCTACCAACGCAGTATTACCTGCGTTCTGTTGTAGCGCAGCAGCCGTCTCAGTCGGAATTGTGAGTTCTCGGTCAACTTCTATTGCGCTATCGGGCTTGATGCCACTGACAGTTGCTAGTTCCTTCGGTTCAACTTCATAATTCCGAGACAAGTCCCAAAGGATCTGCCCCTGTTGAACCTTAACCCCTGCCTGTTCGGCCCACGAACCATCAACTTGTGCCGAGGTAGCGGGTCCATTTGGCGAAACTGGTTGTACTTCAGCGGCGGATTTTGCTGTCGTCGTGAGTTCAGACGCGCGAGCGCTGTCTCCGTTTCTCGGCAGCAGGATGCCTGAAGCACCTACGGATATTGCCAGCCCTAACGTGGCGAGAGAGCGAACTCTGCCAGTGCTGAGCGTTGTCTGCTTGGACGGTTCTGCTGAACCGTCTCCGTCGATTTCACTAGCCTGAACAGGCTTAATTTGGGGATATGTTCGTTTCAAAAAAACGACCTCCTACTGAGAAGCGCTAACTGTCCTTGGAAACACTCAAGGGTATCTCATGACGCTGAATTTAAATCAACTACCAAAAATATTCTGATTGTTGAAAGCTATCATGACTTAGGCAAGATTACCCTGCTTTTTTAATTTAGACAAGCTCGAACCGTAATTAATTTTGAAATTCTCGGTCAAACCTGCTGCAATTACACCCAAAAGCCTTATGCCGCAATAGCTGGAACGAATACATAAAATTTGCGTTCCGGTAAGGCTAAGACTCTCACCTATTGTCAAACTCTATGCCAATTTCCGGACAGCCTACAACCGTATATTTACTAGATATCAATAGCCTTCAGGCACTAGCAGGCGATCCCTGCCGGTCTAAGTCCCTGAAATCCTCTATTTTTGCTGCTCGATCGTCTTGCGAGGAATTGTGTATTGGTGATAACAATATGTTCTTGGATGAATAAAATATATTAATCGGAGCTATCTACAGTTTCACCGGTTTGATACAAATTTCTTATATTTAAACCGAGATTTTGCAGGGTGCAGCAGCGATTAAATATCTATATGTGTATGTAGGTGTCGATCGAGATTTATCCGAGTTCCCCCAACTGTCGTTTAGCCTCAAATAAACCCACAGCAGCGCTGACAGAGAGGTTCAAACTCCTAACTCCAGGCTGGCTCATGGGAATAAAAACTGTGGCATCGCAGCCATCTAAGACGAATTGGGGAATTCCAACAGTTTCCGAGCCAAACATCAGCCAGTCGCTGGGCTGAAATTGAAATTCGGCATAACTGCATCGCCCGCCGGTGCTGAATCCGATCGATCGCCCCCCTCGCTGTTGGCGACAAGACAGAAAAGCCGCCAAATCTTCGTGACATTGGAGGTTAACGTAGGGCCAGTAATCTAAGCCAGCGCGTTTCAGGTAGCGATCGGTAATTTCAAAGCCCAGCGGGCCTACTAAATGCAGTTCCGTGCCTGTAGCAGCGCAAGTGCGGGCAATATTGCCAGTATTCGGGGGGATTTGCGGGTGAATCAAGACAAGTTGGGGCATGAAGCTAATTAAAAACGCAAAAGACAGCTCTGGGGAGAAGTATAAATATACCTAAAAGTAGATAGCAGTTATAGCTTTTAGTTATAACCTCTGTAAAGTGCGATTGATTAAATATTCTGATTTGTTTTTTGGGGCAGCCCTCGGCAACTTTTTTTTGTCGGGAAAAGTTAACCTATTTAGATTTTTGGCTGAGTACGGACAGCCAGGGGGCGACTGGAAGCCCCCGCGATGGGAATGGCAGTTCGTTTAGGCCACTAACTGGGCGCACAAATTGTCTTCGAGCTCCCATTCTTGGTGAGCCATGCCATCAATCCCTTGGAGAATAATACTGCGGGTGTCCAAACCGTCCTCGTGCAGCTTCAACCATTGCTGGGCGGTGTTACCTTCCCGGAGAATCTTTTTGAGAGGCGAGAGAAAACAGCTAAAGCCGCGTTTTTTGGCAAGAGGCCACACCTCCTGGTAAATTTCCTCAATCCAATCTCGTGCCAAAATCTTTCGGCCATCTTGCCAGTGGATGAGTTCGGCATCCAAACTTTGCCGGGATGCAGAAATTTCGTTGGCATCTGTCAGAGCAACTAAGTCTTGGTTGCGGGTAGCCGCCGGCAAGGTGCTCAGTTGTAAAGGGTCTAAACTGGGGTCTTCCATCATTTGCCAAATGCGAGCTTCTAACAAGGCAGTGATGGCCAATAAAGCCAGAGGATTAACTTCGAGGTCGCAAATTCTGAGTTCGAGGCGGTTGAGACAGTAGGGGCGCCGATCGCCGTTGGGGCGCACAGCAGACCACAAATGGCGGACATTTTGCATGGTGCCGAGTTCTAACTGTGCTTCAGTCCACTGGATGTAATGCTTGTGACTTTCAAACAGGGGGACGACGGCGGGAGTTTTGGGAAACAAACCCCAGCGAGTGGAATGGTAGCCCGTGACTTCGCCGTCGAGAAACGGAGAAGAGGCGCTCAAGGCAAGGTAAAGCGGTGCTTCGACGCGGGCGAGGCGGATGGCGCACATCAGCAGTTCTGGTTGGGAGATGCCGATGTTGATGTGAATGCTGGCGGTAACGACTTTGGTGCCGTAGGTTTGCTCGATGTAGGTGTGGTAGGGGTTGTTGGGATCGGAGCGGTAAAATCGATCGCTCCCGCCGAGAGATAGGGTACTCCCAGGCAGCAAGGTATAGTCGCCCAATTGTTTGAGATACTCGCGCAGCCGGACTCTGGGCTTGACTAGGGCGCACAGCAGGCGATCGTAGCTGCACAGCGGGGCAGTCGTGTACTCCACATTGCGGCTATCAGGCTCCCGGACAAATCCCTCTAAATCGGCGACTATGCGATCGGAAAGACCGACCACCTCACCTTGGGGCGTGCCGGTATACATTTCTACTTCAAAGCCTTTTGATAGCAGCACGTTTGTTCCTCAGATAATAAGTTGAGTGCTAGTTTCTAGTATCCCAAAAATTGAGCTGTTCGTACTATCTGCCACGAGGTAGAGTTGTAATTTTTGGTTGCTGGTAGTGAAACCGGGTGTGCGGGCGCGAACTTGAGTTTGAGCGTTTGCAGATGCAAATGCCGGCATCGCCAACAGTTTCCGGGGCGGTTGTAGAGTCACAAAGGCTGTTTGTTCGATCGCGGGCCTGTTTGATTCGGCCGAGGTGGCGATCGTACTTGCGGTGAAGTGAACCCCTCCCACTTTTTGAAACAGACATCTGCTCTTGTAATACTTGCCGATCGAGTTCGCTTGCAGGTTCTTTATCCTCCAAAAATCAAAGCATCCAGCGAATAAGCACCAGGCCCTAAAAGTGCGATCGCCACCAGCATCAAACAGTACATAAAAGCTTTCTCCCAGCTTGGCGGTTCGCCCTTGCCATTTGGCCCTTCATACTGCCCTTGGGGAATTAAATAGGGATCGCTAGCAACAAAAGGCAACCCTTTGGATAAATCTAAATAAATCGCGAACAGCATAGAACCGAGAATCGGCAGACTTGCTAATAGTGTGAGAAATCCCAGAATCAGACAAACTCCGCCAGCTAACATGGACGCTGCTGAGATAAAGCAAAGAAACAGCGGCATTTTCAGAGAATCCGACCACTCTCGAAGATGTGTGATTTTTGGGTAGCCGTGCAGCAAGAATAATCCGCCAACACCCACTCTCAACAATAAAAGCGCCCAGCCTGGAAAGCCGACTAGAAACACAGGATTGAGTGAACTGAGCAGTTTGAAACTTAGTTCTGGTAGATGAGGTGAAACTTGAGCCAACAGCAGCGCGATCGCCACACCCAGAGCAAATTTGTAAATCATTTTGTCATTTCCAATCGATTGAGATATTCTAAATTGGACATCATTAAACATCTCTTAGACTTCTGTTCCAAAAGCTTGTAAAAAACAGGCATCCTGCCTGTTCCACAAGAATTATGGGAGAGGTCTATTGCAGGTGGCGAGAACAGCTTTATTGACACCCGCGAGTGTTGAGATCGATCGCATATAAAGATGTGCCAGCAGCGATCCAGAGGCGATCGCGTTTTTTTCCGCCAAAAGTCAGGTTAGCGCAAGTCTCCGGCACCGGAATTTTCCCCAAACGAGTACCGTCGGGGGCGTACACCTGCACGCTATCTTTGGAAGTTGTAAAAATATTGCCGTGTTCGTCGGTTCGCAACCCGTCGGGTTCACCGGGTTCGATGACTGCGAACACCCGGCCGTTGTCTGCAGCGCGATCGGCTACAACATCATAGGCGCGGATGTGGTGGTACCCTTGGGGCATATTGAAAGCAGAACTATCCGACACGTAGAGGATGCTTTCGTCGGGGCTGAAAGCCAGGCCGTTGGGGCGCAACATATCCGTCACCACCGCATCGATCGCGCCCGTCGCCGGATCGAAGCGGTACACAAAACATCCAGGCTGTTCCTGTTGGCCGCCGTATCCCTGGTCGGGCTGCGTCAGGCCGTAGGGGGGGTCAGTGAACCAGATCGTGCCGTCACTCTTGACTACCAAGTCATTGGGGCTGTTGAGGCGCGATCCTCGGTAGCGATCGACCAACACCTGCCATTCGCCGCTGTGTTCGCGCCGGACGATCGCGCGCAAACCCGACGAACACGAGACAAGGCGACCTTCGCGATCGCGGTAATTGCCGCTTTGATAGTCGGAGGGATCGCGCAAAACGCTCATTCCCTCACGGGGACTCCAGCGCAGCAAGCGGTTGCCGTGAGCGTCGCTCCACACCACGCTATCATCTTCATGGAAATAAACCGGGCCTTCGCTCCAAACTGCGCCGCTGACAACTTTCTGGAGTGAAGCATCAGGGCGCAAAAGCGATTTCATGCGATCGTCATAAATATTGATGACTTCAGACATTGATATTTTATATTATTTTTAACGTTCTTCTTATCCTTAAACAACGAGCGATCGAATACAAATCTGTCTTTTGATGTAAAAAATATATCTGCCATTAGATAGAGATGAAGACTTTATCTAAAAGGTAAATTTAAACCAATAAAAACCTAGATAAAACTGCTGTGTTAAATAAATAGAGGACTTGCCCGCAAGTTACTACAAACTTTGTTTTTCAACCACAATACTTGCAGAAAACTCGCAGGTTAGGTGAAAAAACTAAGTTGTTTTGTGGGCGAGTGCGTCCGGTACTGTAAATAGCAGGGCAGACACTTGTTAGATACAACTGACATCTAAATTTTCTGCTTTTTTAAATTCTTCACACTCTCAATAGGATTAGTGCAATGGCGAACTTAGCCGCAACCAAATCTATGGCCGCTATGGCTTCACTGCCGGCAGAAAAATCCGTTGGCAATTTAGAGTTAATAACGCTATTCGAGGATGCCATGCCGATCGGGGTTGCGGTATCCAAGCAAGGGCGAATTTTCATCAGCTATCCCCGACTGGTTGACGATGTAGAATTCACAGTTGCCGAACTCAAACAGCCGACTGAAAAAAACGGCAATCCTGTTCCCTACCCCAATGCAGAAATCCACAAGTTAGATTTATCTTCGCCCTCAGAAAAGTTGCTGTGCGTTCAAGGCATGACCATCGACGCACGCGATCGCCTTTGGCTGTTAGATCATGCAAAAATCAAGCAAAATTCAGTTCCCTCCGGCGGCCCGAAACTGGTGGGAATTGACCTGAATGGCGATCGTATTGTCAAGAAAATTCTGTTTCCCGAATCCGTCGCCTCAGCCAATTCTACCTTGAATGACGTGCGCGTCGATTTGCGCTGGGGAGAGGATGGAATTGCATTTATTACCGACTCCTCGGAAGAAGGGCCTAACGGCATTGTTGTCGTAGATTTGGCCACCGGAAACAGTTGGAGAAAACTCAATGACCATCCTTCAACTAAACCAATTCCCGGCTTTTTGCCCGTAGTCGAAGGTCAACCGATGATGGTGCGGCATCCAAACAAACCGGCCAAGCACATTCACACCGGCAGCGATGGCATTGCCCTCAGCGGTGACGGGCAAAGACTCTTTTATTGTCCCCTAGCAAGCCGACACCTTTACAGCGTCAGCATTGAAGCATTAGTTAATCAAAATTTACCTGATGAAAATGTGGCCGCCACAGTCATCGATCACGGTGAAAAAGGCGCTTCTGGCGGCATGGTTTCCGACGACAAAAATCGTCTTTACGTGACAAACTACGAAAACAATTCGATTTTGCGCCGCCTCCCTGATGGTACGTGGGAAACACTCGCCCACGATGCGCGAATGCTGTGGCCGAATTGCCTGTTTGTTGCCCGAGATGGCTATCTCTACTTTACTGTAGATCAGTGGAATAGGAACCCCAGCTATCATAACGGGCAAGACTTGCGCGAGAAACCTTACAGCCTGTTTCGCATCCAAATTAATGCGGGGCAAGTATTGCTCGATCGCAGCTAAAATCTAGTTGGCACTTTCAAGTTTTATTACTGTAAAATGATTTGTCAAGTGTCAACTGTTGAACGTTTTTGCACCGACTGATGAAGCGTTTACTAATGTGCCATCGGGAACGGTAGAATTTTTGCTGGAAAATATGCGGGATTTGATTAAAGTTTTAAGATCCTGTCCGTTCGATTATAACCAAAGGGGAGAGGCGCCCTTCGACTTCGCTCAGGGTAAAGAGGGGGAGATGGGGAGGGAGGGAGAAGATTTTTGATCTATATAGCAATCCTAAATCATTTGTAAATTTCTTACTCCCTCCCCTTAGTAAGGGG
>NZ_JADEXD010000322.1 GCF_015207285.1 Tychonema sp. LEGE 07203
ACGCAGATTCACGCAGATTAGTCATTAGTCAGCAGTCATTAGTCAGCAGTCATATCAAATCCGGTAACATCCCAACAGTCAACAGTCAACAGTCAACAGTCAACAGTCAACCGCAGACACTGCCACAAAAACCGCTCTAATTTATCAGCGTTAATCCCTGTTAATCTGCCCTCATCTGCGGTAAAAAAAAAGAAAATGTATTAACCGCAGATAACAAGGGATTGACGCAGATTCACGCAGATTAGTCATTAGTCAGCAGTCATTAGTCAGCAGTCATATCAAATCCGGTAACATCCCAACAGTCAACAGTCAACCGCAGACACTGCCACAAAAACCGCTCTAATTTATCAGCGTTAATCCCTGTTAATCTGCCCTCATCTGCGGTAAAAAAAAGAATGTATTAACCGCAGATAACAAGGGATTGACGCAGATTAACGCCGAGGTCGAGAGATAGGAATAATTCCGGTTAACAGATTTGAGATAAGTTGCGATCGAGAAAAATGTACGATCGCTATAGCTATTTGTCGATCGCACATCAAAACAGTCGCACCCATCTCCCGCTGCTTCGCCAGATTGCCAAAATCTCAATTATGCTAACCTAGGCAAGCAGCAATGCCTTGTCACGAAGGCGATTGACATAATTTAAAACAATTTATTGTATTGAGGAGCGGTGTATCCCCTATGGCAAACCTGATCGGCACAGACAGCAACGACTTTATTCTAGGCACTCCGCAGGGCGATCGAATTCGCGCTTTAGATGGCGATGACACGCTCCTGGGTGCCGGAGGAGACGACACCCTAGAGGGGGACGCCGGCAACGACCAACTGCTCGGAGGCGACGGAGGAGATTCGCTGTTTGGGGGCGAAGGAAATGACGAACTCATTGGCAACCAAGGCCGCGATTTTGCTTTAGGCGGCAACGGCGACGACTCAATTCGCGGCGGTTTGGGCAACGACGTCCTCGAAGGCAACGACGGGTTAGACACTGTATTCGGAGATGCCGGCGACGACGTGATTCGCGGCAACGCGGGCTTTGATGTGATTGCCGGCGGTACTGGCAACGACAGCTTGGTGGGGGGTGACGGCGACGATTCGGTGTTCGGGAATGCTGATGAAGATTTTCTCTACGGGGATTCGGGGAATGATTCTCTCAACGGCGGTAGCGGCGGAGATCAACTGTTTGGCGGTGACGGCAACGACTATTTCCTCGGTGCCGACGGCGATGATACTTTGTACGGCAATGACGGCAACGATTCGCTCTTCGGTGATTCTGGCAACGACCAAATATTTGGGGGCAAGGCTGACGATACGGCTTTTGGGGGCAGCGGTTCCGATACGCTTCGCGGCGATTTAGGCGACGACTCGGTACTGGGAGAGGAAGGCAACGACTTTCTGTTCGGGGGCAAAGGTAATGATGTTCTCGACGGGGGCTTTGGCGATGATTCCTTGGCCGGTGGTCTCGGTGACGATACAATTTTGGGCAGTTTCGGCAATGACAATTTATTTGGGGCAGAGGGTAATGATTCTCTGATCGGAGGTGAGGGTTCGGATACTCTGACGGGCGGCAGCGGCAGCGATGTTTTTGGATTGGGAGCGGGCCCGGGAAGTTTGGTTTTAATTACTGATTACAATGAGGCAGAGGATTTCTTTGGACTGCCGAGCAGTTTATCTTTCAGTCAACTGCAAGTGAGCCAAGGTAACGGCGCAAATCTCAGAGATACTGTAATTACGATCGACGGCAAGCTGTTAGCAATTTTGGTTGACACTCCATCGGCGCTGATTGATGCCAATGATTTTATCTCTGTGAGCGGGACGTTTAGCCCCAGGCCGACTTCGGAGACGACTCCGACTCCGGCAACAACTCCGACTCCGGCAACAACTCCGACTCCGGCAACAACTCCGACTCCGGCAACAACTCCGACTCCGGCAACAACTCCGACTCCGGCAACAACTCCGACTCCGGCAACAACTCCGACTCCGGCAACAA
>NZ_JADEXD010000151.1 GCF_015207285.1 Tychonema sp. LEGE 07203
GGGCTCGCGTGCCCATCCCACAAAAATCTTTTTTCTTGTGGGATGGGCACGCGAGCCCGTCCCAAAATTTGATTAAAAGGACTTTTGCAAGAGGTCTACTTTTTTATGGCAGGCAGGATGCCTACCGCACAAGAAATTAGTTTTTTGTGGAACAGGCTGTCCAGCCTGTTATTGAGAATGGCACTCAGGGCGCGAGATTTAACCGATTTTGAGTTATCCGTTAGCTACCTTCAATTTTAGGACAAATATTGCTTCAAAAAGTCTCGAATTTGCTTGAGCTGAAATCCTTTAGTAAGTTGGCGCAGGCGATCGACGAAAGGCACTAATATCGGATCTGAATGTTCGAGTTTAGCAATTTCCTCCAGAATAGCTTCAATATCGCCCATTGCAGCCAATCTTAACAAAACCAAGACTGACTCTGAGCTAGGAGACACCATCGCCCTTTCAGCAGCAGCAATCTCAGATGATATTTTGGAAGTTTGAGCTTTGCGTTTTTTGATTTCTGTTCCGTCTTCGTAAATCCATTCTAGTTGCAGATGCAGGTGCAATAATTCTAAAAGCTCGTTAGTTTGAATTGGCTTGGTGAGAAAATCATTGCAACCTGCAAGTATGCTCTCTTGCCTAGTAGCCTCGTAAGCGCTAGCAGACAAAGCAAGGATAACCGCATCTTTTAATTCCGGCAACTGTCGCAGCAGTCTGGTAGCTTCCCAACCGTCCATTACGGGCATCAACAAGTCCATTAAGATTAGATCCGGTAAAAATTCCTGTGCTTTCTGCAAGCAGTCTTCGCCGTCTGTGGCTTGGGCAATTTCAAAACCCAAACGAGAAAGCATCCTGTGCAGCATGGCGCGATTTACTTCGTTATCGTCCACGATCAGTATTTTCCGGTGGCTGCCGCTAAAACCGACAAGCCGGCGTTTTTCTGGCGGGGAGGAAATTTGAGAAGACTCGGCGATTGCGGGCAAGTCTAGATCCACCCAAAATATGCTGCCTTTGCCGGAGGTACTTTGGACGTGAATTTGACTGCCCATCATTTTGACTAATTTTTGACTGATGGAAAGTCCCAGTCCGGTACCTTCGACGAAATTGTTACGATCGCCCACTTGATGAAAAGGCAAAAATATTTCTTCTAATTTATCCTGCCCGATGCCAATGCCAGTATCTTCGATTTCAAAGCGAATTTTAGCAACTGGTAATTGCTGTTTATTTGGTGCTGCTGTCACTTCGCGGGCTTCTTGCGTTCCCGGCGGCGCGTTTGAATTCGCGGTCAAATTGATGGTTTGAGAGGCAGTTTGCGCTGTCGAAATCGCATTCGTGCTGTTGATTTGAGGAGATTTTTTGAGTTGATTTTCTGCATAACCGACCTTGAATGTTACGCCACCGCTGCTAGTAAACTTAACTGCATTGCTGAGCAAATTAATCAAAATTTGGCGCAACCGTTTTTCGTCAGCAAAAATGCCGTCTGGCAGCGCCGACACCTGCTGGTAATTAAAGGCAATTCCTTTTTGCTGCGATCGCATTTGAAACAAATCAACAATACTTTTAATAAAGCTGGGAAAATGCACGTTATCCGGTGACAGTTCCATTTTGCTAGCTTCAATTTTCGAGAGGTCTAAAACGTCATTAATTAGTGTCAGCAGGTGGTTGCCGCACTGGTGGACGCTGTTGAGACTTTCTTGCTGTTCTGCGGTTAAATTTTTATCGGTTTTGAGCAGTTGAATGTATCCTAAAATGCCGTTGAGGGGTGTCCGCAATTCGTGGCTCATGTTGGCGAGAAATTCGCTTTTAGCGCGGTTGGCGGATTCGGCGGCTAAGGCGGCTAATTGCAGGGCGGCTTCTGCTTGTTTGCGATCGGCAATTTCGGTTTGTGCTTGTTGAAATAGGATCGATTGCTGAATGGCGATCGCCAACTGCACCCCCAATTGTTTCAGGCACTCTGCCTCCAATGTTTGCCAGGGACGCGGGCCCGTGCAGTGGTGGGCAATTAACAGCCCCCACAAATTTTCGCCTTGCAAAATCGGCACTACCAGACTCGCTCTCACCTGCAGCCGAGCCAGCAAACTCAAGTAACAGTCGGCGATGCCGGCATTGTAAACATCATCTGTGGCTCTAATTCTGCCGTCTTGGTAAAGACTGACGTAAGTTTCTCCAAAACAGGGATCGTAAATTTCGGTTCCGATAATTGATAGGGAATTTTCGCCAACCGACTCGACAGCAATAAACCCGCTCCAATCCGACTTGAATTGGTAAATAACAGTGCGGTCTACCTGCAAGAAATGCCGCACTTCTTCGACTGCTTTGGTGAGAATTTCTTCGAGATTGAGAGAAGAGCGAATTCGTTCCAACATGGCTACTGCCAACTGTTCGCGCTTTAATTGCTGGCGCAAAATTGCTTCGGATTCTTTGCGTTTTGTGATGTCGGTAATCACTGCAATTAAACCGATCGAATTACAATTTTTATCTTTAATAGTGTCGGCTCGCACTAAGGCTATCACAGCTTCGCCGCTTTTAGTTCGCAGCGCAATTTCGCCGCACCAAGAGCGACCTTGGCGAAGGTTTTTATAGATTTGTTTGTAAGTTGTAGGCCGGACATAAAGGGCGGCGCGATCGCCGATATCGTTGAGTTCTTCCACGCTGTAGCCGTAACGCTGAATGAAGGCTTGATTGTGGTAAAGAGAGCGCCCTTTTAAGTCGGCGATCGCGATCGCGTCGCTGGTACTTTCGACGGCTTGAGTGACTTGCAGCAAAGCTAATTCTGCTTGTTTGCGATCGCTGATATCCGTCATCGAACCCACCATCCGCAGGGGGTTTCCGGCTTCGTCCCACACTGCTTGAGCGCGGGCGAGCACCCACTTGTAGCTGCCGTCTTTGCACTGCAAGCGGTATTCGCCGGCGTAATTGGGGGTTTGCCGATCGAGATAATCTTGGATCGCTGTTTGGACTCGATCGCGATCGTCTGGATGGACGCGATCGATCCATTCGCTGTTGCAACTGTCGATTTCGCCGTCTGAGTAACCGATAATTTCTTGCCAGCGGGCCGATCGAAAAGCTTGATTTGTTTGAATATTCAAATCCCAAATGCCGTCTTGATTGCCTTTGAGAGCCAACTCCCAGCGTTCTTCGCTTTTACGCAATTCTTCTTCGGCTTGTTTGCGCTGAATGTGAGAACCCAACTGAGTCGCTACTGCCTTGACCAATTCTACTATACGGGGTTCCATAATCGATCGGTCGCGCTTGCAGAAAATTAAAACTGCCAGCACCTGCGAACTAGCGAGAATTGGCACTCCGAAACAAGCCTTCAATCCGATTGCTGCCGCCATTTGCGATCGGGCAAAAAATGAATTATTGACAGCAGAAATATCTTCAATCCATTCTACCTGTCGGCTTGACAAAATCCGTCCCGGCACTCCCACTCCGGGCGCGAATCTAATTTTCTTGCTTTCGCTGCCAAACCGATCTAAATCGCGATCGCTAGCATACCAAGTTTCGCTGTGTTCCAAAACAGTATTGTTAGCAACCGGTATCCAAGCTTCCCCAAAATTCCAGCCGATTGCACTGCACAACAACCGCAGAATATCCGGGAGGGCGCTGTGAAAATCTGCCGACTGACTAATTGCTTGAGTTGCCGCCAGCAACAGCTTAATTTCATCTTCTGCTTGCTTGCTTTCAGTAATATCAGTTCCCGTACCGAGAATTTGTTTTAACTTACCCTCTGCTGTTTTAGCAAATACAGTATCTCGGCTGACAATCCAGCGCCAAGAACCATCCTGATGCCTGACGCGGTATTCAATTTCAAAGATATCCCCTTCCATGCCCGTTTCGACTTGCTGTAAATAATCAGGCATTTTGACAGCATCTTCTGGGTGGATCAAACTTGACAGCATCCACGGGCCGATCGCCAGAATCTCCTCTACCGTATAGCCGAGAACGTTGTATATAGAAGGATTCGCATAGAGATTTTTTTGTTTTATTAAGTCGCAAACATACAAAATATTAGGACTTGCCTCAGCAATTCGAGCACCGAACCGCTTGCTATCTTGCAACTCTGCTTCAGCTTTCTTTTTCGCAGCAATATCGCGAACAATGCAAATGATTTCGCCGTCGGGCAGGGCTGTCAGCGAGATTTCTTGAGGGAATTGAGAGCCGTCGCGGCGGCAGCCTACAGCTTCGGTACTGCAATAACCTTGCCGCGCTAAAGCCGGCATAATTTCCTCCTCAAACCTTGCAAGTTCTGCGCCTGCATAACACATTTTCCAACTCTTGCCCAACATTTCTTCGAGGGAATTGTAACCGTAGATTTTAAGTTTAGCTGCGTTGGCATAAATCAGCTCTCCCCTGGCATTGACAATGCCGATGCCTTCGGAAGCCGCGGCCATTGCTGCAGCTTGTCGCTGGAGTTTTGACTCGAAACGTTTGCGGTTGGTGATGTCGCGGACGATCGCGATAATTTCGTCATCCGTGCAGAAGACAGTTCTCGCTTCAAAATGGCACAGTGCATCCTGAATTTGCAGTTGATATTCTAGAACTTGAATCTCCCCTGTATCGAGGGCTTGTTGATTAGCGGACAAGATTTCTTCAGCAAAAGCAGACGGCAATATGTCTTGTGCTTTTTGGCCGATAAATATGTTTGCCGGTACTAGAGTCTGGAGGTCTTTTGCCGGTTTAAAGTCTACCAAAGTACCGTCGGCGCGACAGCGAAAAATCATGTCAGGTATCGCGTTTAAAAGAGCGCGGTTGGTGGATTCGCTTTTTCGCAATTCAGCTTCAGCTTGTTTGCTCAATGTCACATCGCGTCCCCCTGCATAAATCAAACCTTCTTCGGCAAAGGGCGATGCCGTCCACGACAGCCATTTATAACTACCATCACGGCAAATATAGCGGTTTTCTAAGTTAATGACGGGGTTGCCATTTTTTAGTGTTTCTACTGCCGCTCTAGTTATTTCTCGGTCTTCGGGATGCAAGAATTCTAGAAAAGGTTTGGCTATAAGTTCGGCTATGCTGTAACCTAATAGATTTGACCAAGCGGAGTTTAAACGTTTGAAATAGCCGTCAAAACCTGCAATGCAAAGTAAATCCAGCGAGATATTAAAAAAGCGATCGCGCTCTTGCTGGGTTTGTTTTAATTCGGTGACATCCATCACCACACCGTCCCAAATGATATCGCCGTTGGCTTGTTTTTGCGGTTGCGACGCGCCAGAGAGCCATTTCACTCGCTCTCCCACAACTTGTCGCCACTGGTGTTGCCAAGCTTGTTGAGTTGCCGCTGAATTTGCGATCGATCGCTGCAAGTCTGAGATGTCGTCGGGATAAACTCCTGAAAAAGCCAAATCGGCATCTTTTTCAATTTCTTCTGGTCTTAGATTGTAGAGCTGCGCGCTGCCAGAAGAAACGTATGTAAAAGAAATTTTTTCATCAACAGATAGCCGAAGTTGATAAATCATTCCCGGCACGTTATCGCTCATCATTTTAAATCTAGCTTCGCTTTCCTGCAAAGCTAACTGCTGGCGCTTGTACTCGGTCACGTCTCGCATTGTTCCCACCAACATTTTCGTACCGCCGGCTTTGTGAAAGACAGTTTTTTTGGTAGATATAATGCGTTTTTTGCCCGTGCTGTCTGTAAAAATTACTTCCGTTTCATCAGGCAGGCTTCTTTGAAAGATTTGCTCGTCTTGCCGCTCAAAAGAATTGGCTTGTGCTGCGGGTAAAAAGTTGTATCCCGACTTGCCGATCAATTCCGATCGCCCTTTGCCCATCAACTCGCAAAAAGCGTCGTTTAATACGACCCACCGGTGCTGCTCGTCTTTGACAAAAATTGGGTCTGGAGTAGCATTAATCGTGTGATTCAAAAACTCTTGTGATGCTTTTAGTTCATCTTCGTAGCGGTAGCGGTCGCTCACGTCCAAAATTACTTTAATCATCCGGTCAATCGAGCCGTCACGGCAGCGAATACAGCGCAGGGAAACTCTCGTATAAACTATTTTTCCGTCTTTTCTGCGCCACCTTTTATCTAAAACATATCCCTCGCTCTCCCCAGCAAAAATTTTCTTTAACTGCTCTAAACTGGCTTGCCAATCTTCAGGAAGACTCCACCGTTCCCAATCTCCCTGGAGCAGTTCTTGGCGGTTGTATCCCAGCAAATCGCACAAAGCATCGTTAACTTCCAACCACTCGCATTTTCCGACTAAATCGAGGGAAATTGGAGGAGCAATAATGGCAATTCCGACGAGGGAATTTTCGACTACCGAGCGATATTTTTCTTCGCTTTTTTGCAAAGCTTCCTGGTTGTGCTGCCGCTCGACTGCGTAGCGGAGCGATCGCATTAATAATTCGCTGTCGATTTTTCGCTTGACTAAATAATCCTGAGCTCCTGCTTGGATTGACTTCACGGCAAGTTCTTCATCGTTGCGGGCAGTCAATACGACGATCGGAGTATTGAGGCTGTATTCTTGTATCTTGACAATTGTACTCAAGTCTTGGCTGTCTGGCAGGGAAAGGTCTAGTAAAATTACATCAAAATGTTCGCCGCTCAAAAGTTGCTGCGCTGTGCTGAGACGATCCGTACAGCTTACAGAAAGCCTTTGGGGTTCGGCTTTGCTGACATTTCTTTCTAATAATAATTCTTCGATCAGCTCGGCTTCGGCTTGATTGTCTTCGACCAAGAGAACTTTAAAGCCGTTTTGCTTTGCGGTTGAGCTCAAAACTGATATCATACACCTTGTTTTTTGTCATAAGGTAGTCGAGGCAACTATTATAGCATGAAAATAATTGAATGCCAAAAATAACGTTGTCAAAAGTTAAAAAATCTCTTGTTTAACAACTACAATGCTCTCAAAAGACTGTGTTTGCGTTCTCAGTAAGTTAAGCCAATCAGAAATAAAATTTTTACGGTTTTGAAAAGCTCGGTTTTTTGAATAAATAAAGCTGCTTGCTGTGGTGTTTTTTGGGCGATCGCCCAAAAAGCCGATCGCGCGATCGAAACCCACCCTTTCTTGCCTTTCGATCCAGCTACCCGCACCATCCCAACCGTATCCCCGCACCGCAGGGAGCGAGGCGCAAAAAAAGCGGCGGCAACTATCTTAGACATTAATCTGTTTACCAGTTTCTTTGATAATAGCTTACATAAATGACCCACCGCCATTTCTTTACTTTTCGCAATCAAATAAAAAAAATTGCGAGTCTTGCCATTTAGTAAAAAAATGATACTATTGAAGTATAGACCATCAAAAAGTAGCCTGGATACAGCATCAAAAAAAAGCCGATAATTTTCGCAACAAAAATACATTAGATATAGCCTTTCGAGCTCTCATATGAGGTAATGTCGGGCCTAAAAGCATCGGCCCGCGCCGGGCATCGGCCCGCGCCGGGCATAAGGCATACCTCATCTTTCTGATAAGTGCTATAGTTCACAGTTTTTTGTTTTGCTGTCCTTCGCACCTTCCCAAAAACGCAGACAAGCTTCCGACACGAGTCGCCAGCGGTCTAAAATTTTAGATTGAGATTCAAACTCGCAGATTCATCGCTAGAGTCAATTCTTCAATCTAAAATGTCAAATCTCAAATTGACTGACAGAACAGAGATTGAGTTGAGAGGAAAAAAGCAATGCTAGAAAAATTAGCAGTTCAACCAAAACAAGTTTTACTTCCCAAAGCAGAAGCCTTAATATTGTGGTTCGATGAAGTCGGCATCGGCGACATCGCATTAGTAGGCGGTAAAAATGCTTCCTTGGGCGAAATGATTCAACAGTTAACCCCCAAAGGAATCAGCATCCCCAACGGATTTGCAACTACAGCCAGCGCTTACCGCTACTTCATCGAGTCGGCGGGTTTAGAAGCTAAATTGCGCGAAATTTTTGCCGATTTAGACGTAGAAGATATGCAGAACCTGCGACAAAAAGGCAAGCAAGCGCGGGCACTGATTCTCGACACACCATTTCCGCGAGAACTCCAAGCGGCGATCGCAGATGCTTACGAAAAATTGTGCGATCGCAGCGGCGACAGTACAGACGTAGCAGTGCGTTCCTCCGCCACCGCCGAAGACTTACCAGACGCGAGTTTCGCCGGACAGCAAGAAACCTACCTCAACGTCCAAACTTGCGCTGGCGTGCTCGAATGCTGTCACAAATGCTTCGCCTCCACATTCACCGATCGCGCGATTTCCTACCGCCAACAGCGAGGTTTCGACCACTTTGAAGTCGCCCTATCAGTCGGCGTGCAAAAAATGGTGCGATCGGACTTAGCATCCTCCGGTGTCATGTTCAGCATCGACACCGAAACCGGATTCAAAAACGCCGTATTAGTAACCGCCGCCTACGGATTGGGCGAAAACGTCGTCCAAGGCACCGTCAACCCCGACGAATACTTCGTCTTTAAACCAACCTTAAAACAAGGTTTCCGCCCGATTTTAGACAAACGCCTCGGCAGCAAAACACTCAAAATGGTCTACGATATCGGCGGTTCTAAATACACCAAAAACGTCTCCGTAATCGCAGCAGAAAAAAACAAATTTGCCATACAAGATGATGAAATTTTGCAACTAGCAAAATGGGCAGTCCTCATCGAAGAACACTACTCTCAAGTGCGCGGTACTTATACCCCGATGGACATTGAGTGGGCAAAAGACGGCAATACGGGCGAATTGTTTATTGTCCAAGCGCGACCCGAAACAGTACAATCTCAAAAATCTGCTAAAGTTTTGCGAAACTACAAATTGCAAGGCATCAGTGCAGTTTTAGCAAAAGGACGCGCCGTTGGCGAAGCGATCGGACAAGGCAAAGCCCGCGTGATTTTAGACCTGCACAAAATAGCTGAATTTAAATCAGGAGAAGTTTTAGTTACCAACAAAACAGACCCGGATTGGGAACCGATTATGAAAAAAGCCAGCGCGATCGTCACCAATTCCGGCGGCCGCACTTGTCACGCCGCCATCATCGCCAGAGAAATGGGAATTCCCGCCATTGTCGGCACCGGCGAGGCCACCCAAATCTTGCAAAACGGGCAAGAAATCACGATTTCTTGTTCGGAAGGAGACGAAGGCAAAGTTTATGCCGGTTTGCTGCCTTTTGAAATTCAAGAAACTGCGATCGACCATTTGCCCCGCACCCGCACTCAAATTTTAATGAATGTCGGGAACCCAGAAGAAGCCTTTGGTTTGTCAGCAATTCCTTGCGACGGCGTAGGCTTAGCGCGGCTAGAATTCATCATTGCCAATCACATTAAAGCACACCCGCTGGCACTGATTCATTTTGACAAATTGGTGGATGAATCAGTCAAGGAAGAAATTGCCGAACTCACAGCACTTTACCAACACAAACCCGATTTCTTCACCGACAAACTCGCCCACGGAATTGCCACAATTGCCGCCGCATTTTATCCAAATCCAGTTATCGTGCGGATGAGCGATTTTAAGAGCAACGAATACGCCAATCTTTTAGGAGGGCGGCAGTTTGAACCGAAGGAAGAAAACCCGATGATCGGGTGGCGCGGCGCTTCTCGCTACTACGACCCAAATTACCGCGAAGCTTACGCTTTGGAATGCTTTGCATTAAAGCGAGTTCGCGACGAAATGGGCTTGACAAATGTGATTCCGATGATTCCGTTTTGCCGCACCCCGGATGAAGGGCGAAAAGTGCTCGCCGAGATGGCAAAACACGGTTTAGTTAAGGGCGAGAACGGCTTGCAAGTTTATGTGATGTGCGAATTGCCCAGCAATGTCATATTTGCTGACGAATTTGCTCGGGTTTTTGACGGATTCTCGATCGGCTCTAACGATTTAACTCAGCTAACATTAGGATTAGACCGAGATTCTGCTTTAGTCGCCCCAATCTTTGACGAACGGAATGAAGCTGTGAAGCGGATGATAGAAATTGCCATTAAAGCCGCCAAAAAGTACGATCGCAAGATTGGAATTTGCGGGCAAGCGCCCAGCGATTACCCTGAGTTTGCTCGCTTCTTGGTTGAGTTGGGAATTGATTCGATCAGTTTGAATCCCGATTCGGTTCTCAAGACTTTATTGGATGTTGCGAAGGTGGAGGGCGCGGGTTCGATAATGGATTTAGCGGCCGGGGTTGCGAAGGTTTAACTCTTTTGGTTTTTGACAGAAACCGGGTTTCTGATACCTAGTCCTGTCAAATAACCGCGATCGGGTTTGTAGCCATCGCTTTAGTCCTCAGATATTTATGAGGACTAAAATCCTCACTACAAACCTCTCAAGACATCTCCTCATCGGCGTTAACAGCACCCGCCACCAGCAAACTGTTAACGCAGAGGCGGCAGGGTTTGAGACTTGTCCGGGAACTTTTATGATTTAAAACCGTCTGTCGGCCGATGATTTTATGTTGCCGATCGCCTAAATTAAAAAAAATATTATCCATATCAGCTCACTAAATGTGCTAATTGCTCTCCTAATTATTTTCATAGGTTTAGTTCCGTCCCTGCTGTATTTGTGGGTGATGCGCTCTGCCGAGAGACAAGCGCGAGATAGAATTGCAGCGGTTAGACTGGCGTTAGCAAACAGATCCCTGCCAAATCAACTAGCAACGGTCGATCGCACTTACGTAGAAGGCCTCGGTTATCCGATCGGCGATATCACTTGCGAGTACAACGCCCGCTCTAATTACATCCGCTGTGCGGTCAATCCTGCCGGGACCTGTCTTGATTGTCGGTACTACCAAGCCAAAACTCTTGACGTTCGCGGTGAAAAGATATAGCTTGGATTGGGGCTAGTATCTACGCATATTTGCTGATGCAGTAATTAATAAGTTAGTATGTACTTACGTGTGAGGATTGTTGCTGGATTTTATTCAGGACAAGCTCTGCCGAAACTCAGCACTGAAAATTCGATCGAGCAGTATTGCTGGGTTGAATTTGCTCTAACTGGCAGACGGCGATCGGCGTACTTCTAATTGAGGACTTGCCATCGGAAACCAGGTTTAGAGAATAAATCTGAGTTTGGTTGCCAGACATCTAGGAACAAATCCGGTTTCTAGTCTCCTAGACACAACTCCTGCAGTTGAAAAAATGAGCGAATAACAATCGTAAGTAGCTGACGATCGCATCTGCGAATCGATTTCTCCCAAACATCATGAAAAAGCGTGCACAAACAATTGTCCGGAGCATTTACCTCAAACATAAACTCGCTAGACGACTCTAAGTTGACGGTTTGAAAAGTTGCTTGTTGGCTATACAAATCTGTTTTTGCACAGATGAACGCAGTCTCAAATCCTAATTGTTGTCTCCAGACTGCAACTGATAAATTTTTAAGACACCTCGTCGATACAGGGTATGTATATTTCAGTTCGATCGCGGTTTTGGACACTGCCCGCCTAGTTGTGTCCGGGCGATCGCTCCGTAGCAATCCCATCTTTAATTAATTTCTGGTAGCGATTGCGAACAGGGCTAGTACGCCAAAACCTAAGAAACCGGGTTTTTTACCGGGGGTAAGGGTTGCAAGGAAATCTTTTTGTCTGTCAAGCCCGGTTTGTAAGTTCAAAAATGGTGAAATTTTTCGGCAAACAAAGTGCATTAGACGATCGGCAGAAACCTCATAAAATAAATTTTTGAGAATTCCTGTTATTGTCTGCTGCCGGATGTAATAGATTCGCCTGTATAAAAATACACTCGGTCGCCAAAATCGAAGGCGAAATATCTCCCAATAGATAGATTGGTGGAATTTAAGTTCCCTATCTTCAGCGGTTGCGCCGGCTATATTTGCAATGCTATCAAAGAGCAAGATAGCACAGCTTTGTGCTGAGTAAAATAAGCCTCTTGCTCTCGATTACATTCAAGCTGCAGAGCTGATAACTCTGCAATCCCAGCTTTTTTTTTCGATGTCGCTATCATCTAGAAACGGGCATCTTACGTCAGTTATTATTCAGGAAATTCTACCATGCAAAGCATCTGCAACAAACCAATTTTCACAACCCAAAAAGTAAGTAATGCGACCGCAAGCCTTACTAACAAAAAATCCCGAATAACAGCAACTCATCCCGTTCAAAAAATACAACAAGTAAATGGAGACTGGTGTTTGTATTCCTCAAAAAACGATGAGGGCGCGGGAATTGGGAACTCCCAAACAGAATTTTTGCCAGCAACAGAATCGCCGATCGCCCGGAGTGTAAAAAATGTGCTGTTCCTCGATGCCAGAGTAGAGCAATACGACAGCTTGGCAAGCTCAGCAACAGCAGGTACAGAAGTATTTATACTCGACTCGCAGCGGGATGGAGTCGAGCAAATTACTAAAATTTTGGCTAGTTGTAGCAATTTAGACAGCCTGCAAATAATTTCTCACGGTAGAGAAGCCCAAGTGCAACTAGGGTCTCTTGCCCTGAGCAGCAACAACATAGAAACCTACAGCCATTTGTTGCAGCAGTGGGGAAAAAGCCTCAGCGAGAGAGGAGCAATCTTGTTGTGCGGGTGCAACGTCGCAGCAGGGGAAAGCGGCGCGGCCTTCGTGCGGCGGCTGGGCGCAATTACTGGTGCAGATATTGCAGCTTCCGACAACTTGACGGGGAGCGCGGCACTAGGCGGCGACTGGGAATTAGAATTTTCGACAGGGGAAATCGAGGCGAGTATCGCGATCGAAAAAGCAGTGCTCGAAGCATACAGCTACACCCTCGGCACATTAGTTAACGAAACTTTCAAGAACGCCACAGTTAGGGGGCCTTGGATTTACCGGGGAACAGGCGGTAGGCTGTTCGACCCCACCAGCACGGTGGCAGCAGTCGATCAACCTATCCCCGGCATTACCGGAGGCAGCGTATCCGGCATACTTCCGGCTTTTGGCGGGCGGGCTCCGGGAGATGGCGCTCTGCAACTAACTCCAGCAGCAAACAACCGGGAAGCCTTCGTTATCTACAACAACCCCATTCCTTCAACCGACGGTATCAGAGTTAAGTTTGATATTTATTCCTACGGTTCAAACGCGACAACTGCTGCTCCGTTCCCCTATGACAGAAGCCCCAACCTTATTGACGGTCAGCCTGGGGACGGCCTGGGTTTCTTCTTGATTGACGGCACCGCCAGCCCAACCAGACCGGGGGGTTTTGGCGGTTCTCTGGGCTATGCTCCGCAAAATGGGGGTGCTATCAGCGGTATTCAAGGAGGTTATTTAGGTATTGGACTTGACGAGTACGGCAATTTTTCAAGAAACGCAGAAGGGCGGACCGGCCCGGAGCCGGCTCCGATTCCCAACTCCTCTCTTGGCAATTTCAGACCTGACTCAGTAACGCTCAGAGGCAGGGAAGCCAACAACTATCCGTTTTTAACAAATGCGATCGTTCCCTTCGGCATCGATAACATTCCGACGAGTATTACTTATACGGGTACTTTCAGCGATTTTAACTTCAGCAATACCTTCACGACCAATCGGGATCAGGCCAGAAGAGCCGTTCAAGTGACGCTGAATCCATCTAACGATCCGGTAGATCCCAATCGCCTCACCGTTGCCTTCGATGAAAATTTCGACGGCATCTACGAAACTACACTGATCGACATCGACGACTTGGCAGAGATCAACGGCCCAGTACCGCGAAATTTTAAATTTGGTTTTGGCAGTTCCACAGGAACCGGGAACAACATTCACGAACTTCAAAACGTGGTAGTTGAAACGGTAAATCCTCCGAGTATCTCGGCTGACGTGAGCACAATCAAGACCGGCCCGGATTTTGTCCAGGCCGGAAGCAGCATTACCTACACGATTACTACCGTCAACGCCGGACCAGCGCCCGCTACAGATGTCTTGATTCAAGACGAAATACCTTTTGAACTGCTCAGTCCTGGCGGAACCCCGCCAACAGTTCTCAATGTCTCCAATGGTGGCATTTACCAGAACGAAACGAAGTCTGTCACCTGGCCGTTAATTCCCGTTCTCAATCCCGGCGAGACTCTCACTTACACCGTGACAGTTAATGTGCGGTCTGATTTACCTGTCGGCACCACTTTTTCCAACATTGCATTCAGCAATAGCTCGAATTTCGACCCCGACCTCAGCAACAACAGCGGTATATACCCGCCGGGGCAAGTCGATGGGCCTGGTATCGTCTTTACCACAATTACCAATACGATCGCGGATGTAGTTACTACCAAAAGCGGCCCGGTGACTGCACAGGCCGGGTCAATTATCTCCTACCTGCTGAACACGACTAACAGGGGGCCTGACCCAGCCGCCAACGTGACCATCACTGACAGCATTGTTCCGGGTTTAACAGGAGTCAGCCTTTCCAACGGCGGAACCTATGACGCGCAAACCGGCATTGTCTCCTTTCCACCGATACCGACGCTGGCAAACGGATCGACAGAACCCCGCACCGTCAGTTTTGTTGCGCCACCCACCCTTAGCACCATCAGCAACACGGCTCGGAGCCGATCGACAACTCCCGACCCGAACAACCGTAACAACAACGGCTCCACCACCAACAAAGAGGGAACTCCGACTAACTCTACTGTTACGACAACTATTACGCCCAACGCCGATCTGGCAACCACCAAAACCGGCTCTACCACTGCTGTCCCCGGCAGCTCGGTCAGCTACAGCATCGTCACGCTCAACAACGGTCCGAGTCCGGCAGAAACTGTAACCATCACTGACAGCATCGTTCCCGGATTAACGGGAGTCACGGCATCGGAAGGCGGCGTTTACGATTCAACGACAGGCATTGTTACCTTTCCACCCGTGGCGATCGGCAACGGTCAGACAGTCACGCGGACGATCGGCTTCACAGTACCGCTGACAGCAACTTCCTTCAGCAACACCGCCAGAAGTAGCTCGATCACTCCAGACTTAACTCCCAACAACAACAACGGCACCAACCCCAACGCCACCGTGTCCACCAGCGTCAGTCCCAGGGCCGATATTATCACCCAAAAGACTGCTCCGGCCACCATCCGCGCCGGAGAGACGCTCATTTATACAATTACTACTAGCAACAACGGCCCTAGTACCGCGAGCAACGTAGTCATCACCGACACCCTGATTCCCGGCTTGACAAATGTCCTGGTGTCCGACGGCGGAACCTACAACGAAACCACAGGGACGATCGATTTCCCGGCGATCGCGACTTTAGCCAGCGGCAGCAACCAGAGCCGCACGATCAGATTTGTACCGCCGCCTACCCTGACGAGCATCCTCAACGTTGTTGCGAGCCGATCGGACACTACAGACCCCGACCTGACAAACAACAACGGATCGATCGTCGCAGAACCCGGTCAGTCGGGGGGACAAGTCATTACGGCGATCGATCCAGTCGCCGACCTGGTTACAGTCAAGGACGGTTTCACATCGGCTCAGGCAGGCAGTTCGGTGACATATACAATCACTACCTTCAACAATGGGCCGAGTGCTGCGGCAAACGTAGTGATTGCAGACACCATCATTCCCGGTTTAACTGGAGTCAGGCCATCGGATAACGGCGTTTACAACCCAGTGACAGGGATTGTCACCTTCCCAACAATTTCCAGCTTGCCTAGTGGCAGCAACACCAACCGCCAGGTAACATTAGTCCTGCCAGAAACGGGCAGCATCAAAAATACCTCCAGTAGCCGATCGACCACTTTTGACCCTGAACTGACCAACAACAACGGTTCCGAACCCAGGGCCACTGTCATCACCACCGTCCAGGCGGGGCCAATACCAATACCGACTCCAACTCCGGGAACACCGACTCCAACTCCGGGAACACCGACTCCAACTCCGGGAACACCGACTCCAACTCCGGGAACACCGACTCCAACTCCGGGAACACCGACTCCAACTCCGGGAACA
>NZ_JADEXD010000323.1 GCF_015207285.1 Tychonema sp. LEGE 07203
CGGAACTTACCCCGATCGCTCGATCGCCCGATGTTTCAAACCCAAAACTCACAGATGTTCGGGGCGAGAGTCCTCACCCCATACATGACTACAAAGTTAGTGGAACACCCAACAAATCGAAGGCTTTTTGCTGTAAAGGACTCGGTATCGTCAGCTTATCAAAGCTAACTGAAATACCCCCTAAAGACGGCTGTACTCGATTTTTAGTAATTGTCGCCAAATTATTCAGTAACGTCCGAAAACTTTGAACTGGAAAACACTCAGAATTACGTTTGGTTGAAGCTTTCCGTCTAGCGGGAGTCTGTGATTTATTCGGGACAACGACTGAATCCGGTTCCTGGGCCTCTGGGCACTCCTCCTCCTCAAACAACAAAGGTGCTAATTTCTCGCGCATCTGCCATTCCACGTAATAAGCCAGCAGGCATAAAAACACGTGCGATCGAACCCGATGAGCCAAACGATGATAAATCGGACGCACCTTCAGATCGATAGTTTTATAACAGCGAAATGCTTGCTCTACTTGAGATAAACTTTTATAAGCCTTCACCGCCCGTGGGTCATCTAACATCGACTTTGAAACCGAAGTACGAATCACGTACATTCCATCTAATTTCGCTTCGACTGCAATTTTCTCATGGTTGCGCTCGTAACTGAAACTGTTGTCGGTAATTTTCAGATTGAAATGCTTGGCTACTTGATAGCGATTGATAATTTTTCCCACTCTCACCCCAATTTTTTCGGCTCCCTTTAACCGACGTTTCTCACGAGTTGTAGCGACGACTATTTCATCTAATTTTTTCTCAGTTGCTTGTAGCAGTTCTTCCCGAGTAGTGGCTCTTTCTTCGGCTAAATATGGATTGCGGCAGGCGATTAATCTTTCTCCTGGATAATCAGGAGATTGAATGGCAGCTAAATCTTTTTGATCGAACAGTGACAGTTGTATCGCCTCTTGTTCTACCAATTCTCGGATTTGTGGCGCTCTCAATGCTGTAATCCAATCTAAACCCTCTACCCCTTTTAATTCTGATTCAATCCGTGCCGAAGTCAGTACGCCTCGATCGCCGACTAATACTAATCGTTGAATGCCAAACCGAGTGCGGACTTTTTCGAGAATCGGGCTTAAGGTTGTGGCATCGTTGACATTTCCTTCAAAGACTTCGACTGCTAGAGGGCAGCCAGCAGCATTACAGAGTAATCCAAAAATGATTTGTAATTTCCCTCTCTTTTTGTCCCGTGAATAGCCGTATTGAGCCAGGGGACAGGTGGTTCCTTCAAAATATGTGGAGGTGACATCATAAAGAATTAGGCTACCTTCACTCAGGTGTTTGGCTGCGATTCTTTGTTCGATTTCCTGTTGTCGATCTCCCAACCAGTCCATTGCTTCATAAAGGTCGTCAGCATCAGCATCTTGAACTTTTAAGAGGTCACAGAGAGTGCTGTTACAAGTATCTGTGGATAGTCCGCGTGCAGTGGCTAATTTTGAGGCGGGGTCGATAATTCGTGCCACTATCATTGCGGTAACTAGATCTCGTTGACGACTCGCTCGATCGCTAATTAATGATTCTAGCCCGATATTTTTGAGCGTACCTAACACGGCCGCTACATGACCGTGAGGTAAGGAACTTTGAATTTCAAATGCGGATTCTAGAGAGTCGATCGCAGTGCCACCTTTGAGTAAAATTCGCAGTCCTTCGATGGCATCATCCGGTAGTTTTGAGAGGTTAGCTAGGGTGCGCTTGCGTACTTTTCCACCCTCTCGATAAGATTGACGTAAGAGGACGGCGGGTGGAGAATTGCGGTTGGGGACTCTTTCGATGTGCATGACTACAATTCTCTCACACTTTGTGAACAAACAATCTTAAGAAAATCTTAAATTACATGACTACGCTAGGAGACCGATCGAATCGCCCAAACGATTAGCGAGTATGCACTCCAGTTCCCCGGAACTACCCCGCAGGGGGTAAGTTCCGTTTAA
>NZ_JADEXD010000152.1 GCF_015207285.1 Tychonema sp. LEGE 07203
GATTAGTGTTTGAATTAACTCCCCGCGCTGCTAGCTATCTGTACGCGCAGTATGCCATAGGTTTACACGCTTGGTTTTTGCATCAAATACAGGAAACTGACCCGGATTTATCGCAGCTTTTGCACGACGGGGAGTCAGAAAAAGCCTTTACTATATCGGGATTGGAAGGTGATTTAGGCGCAAGCGGCAAAGACTTTCAGCTTGCGGGCGATCGTATTTATCGCTGGTACGTCACAGGACTTTCAAAGCGAGTAGTGCAGTGGCTGAGTCAGTGGCTGCAAAATTTGCCCGAAGAGATAGATTTGCGAAATGCTCCGCTACTCATTCGCTCTTGGGAAATTGCTTTTGCTCCCACAACTTACCAGCAGTTACTAACAGCAGAACCTCCCTTTTCGCGCAACGTAAAACTAAGTTTTGTAACTCCAACAAGCTTTCGCAGCAAAGGTCATCACTTCCCGCTACCAGTTCCCGAAAATGTTTTTCACAGCTATTTGCGCCGATGGAATAATTTTTCTGGGGTAATTTTTGACCGAGCAGAATTTTTGAATTGGGTTGATGAAAATGTAATTATTAGCCGCCACAAGTTGGAGTCGCAGAAGGTGGCGGCTGGCAAAAAAGGCATGGTGACGGGGTTTACTGGGGCTGTGGAATTTGCGATCGGGCGATCGGGCCAAAATCGCCCAGATTTTGTACAATTATTTTATGCTTTGGGGCAATTAGCGCCTTACTGCGGCACGGGGCACAAAACAACTTTTGGTTTGGGACAAACGCGATTGCAATGGCTGACAGAATCGGTGACAGAAGTGTCGATACAAAGTGTTTTGGCGGCGCGAATAGATGAATTGACAGAGAAGTTTATGGAGATCAGAAAGCGTAAAGGTGGCAGTCGGGCTGCTGAGATTGCGGAAACTTGGGCGACGATTTTGGCGCGCCGGGAATTGGGAGAATCTTTGTTTGATATTGCTGCGGATTTGCAAATGCCCTATGAAACTGTAAAAACTTATGTGAAGTTGGCAAGAAGGGCTTTGAAAGTTGAGGAGTAAAATAATTGGGCATGGGCTCGCGCAGGGCATACCTCACCACGTTTGAGAACCGCTATAGGACTTACCCACGGGTAGCCAGAAACCGGGTTTTTTACGAAAATAATTCGTTTTCACCAGCAGATTAGGTAAAAAACCCGGTTTCTTTAGTCGCAGCGCGTAAGTCCCGATCAAATTGATTTGTTAATGAGGTTTGTTTTACGAACCGCGTTGGCGTAGCCTGCGCGAAGCGCTTAGGCGCAAAGGGCGCGAAGGAAGAGATGATGATTTATTTTTTGGCGTTTTGAGTAAATAGATATATATCATCTCGCTGATATTTGAGTTTAAATTGGGGATTGTTGGTGAGTTGAGTTACTAGGTTTTGTACAAAAGCTCGATCGCTCATCCAGCCGGGATGTCTCAGATTTAGCAAGACATAATCAAATTCTGCGAGATTTGCAGGAGGTGTCTTAGTCTCAGTTAACTTTACCACGGGGCGGTGCGTTAAGTGGGGAGCAACGCGAGAAGTTGTTAAAACGCTGCCTTTTGTGTTGACGAGAGCGATGGCTTCTTTGGTAGCTGGCCAAGTGTCGAGGTAATCTAGATAAATAGTCCAAAAATATCCGTATTTTGCTAAAGCTAAAAAAGCGATTAATGACCAAATTATAATTATTTTTGGCAATGGATAATTAGGAATTGGCAATCTATCAAATATTATCTTTCCTTGAGACTGATTTCTATCGGCTAAACTGGAAATTACGGCAACTAACAAAAATGGCAAAATTGGAATAGAATACTGATGAATTAAATCTCGCTGGGCGGGAATATCCGAAAGAATATTCATCGCTAACATCGGCAAAGCGCTAATTAAAGATGTCAAACCGCGCGGGGAAAGCCACCAAATTACAGGCAAGGTTAATAACGCTAAATATTCAACTGTATCTAAAGACAATAAACGTCCTAAAACTAGATTTGGTTTCAAAATTAAATTAACAGCTATTTCTAAAACTGAATCTCCCAAATATTGATATCGCCCGATTCCTGCGTGTTCTCTTCCTAGATTGAAATACGGTATTACGGCTTGAGTCACTACCAGGAACCAAGCCGCGCCGAGAAACAGAGCTATGAGTCCGCAATTGCGTTTTTTGTCAAAACACAGCAGCCACAGTCCCATCGCAGCTACAGTTAAAGATAATACGGCTTTGCAGCTCAAAACTAAGACGATAGCAGCACAAAACCACAGGGTTTTATTGAGTCTGGCGGCTAGGATTGCTGCTAGCAGTGCGGGTAGGGCAATTACTTCTGGGTGGAAGTCGAAGAGGTTGACATTGAAGACTAATGGATAGAGAAGGTAAATACAGGCGATCGCCCGAGATATGCTATTATTTAATCCGGCTTGACGCGCCAAACTCCAAGTTGGTAAAGCACCCAATGCTAAAGCAACTGCTTGGACTAGCAACAGCCAATGAACGTCGGGATATATTTTGTAAAGCAAAGCTACGGGATACATCACTCCAGCGGCGTGATTTCCCATGTGGTGAATTTGGAGAAATGAGGAAAACGGCGTTTGTCCCTGACTGATTAGATACGCTACTTGGTCGTAAATTCCCAGTTCAAAGGCGTTGGATTGAAACAGGGCGTGGCGTATACTGCTGCACAGTAAAAATATTAGCACAAAAAGGGCGATCGACCAAATTACAGGCTCGTATTTTAGATGCTTAAAATTGTTCATATTGTATTCATCCCAAAATTATCTTAAAATTATCTGCGTTTCTCTCTGTTTCTCTGCCTTAAATCTGCGGTTGGTTTTGAGCGATGAATAATTCTTGCAATAACTCTACTAATTCTGAATTCTTTCAAACAAAAAAACATCATCTTGCTGATAGCTTATCTTAAATTCAGGAGAATTTTTAAGTTGAGCCGCGACACGCACAGCAGTATCCGCAGTATCCGGCCAAGGATGGCGCAAATTTAGCAGTACATACTCAAATTCATTCAAACTTTGTCCGTTAGCAACTTGATGCAGCAATTTAATTGTTTTTCGGTGAGCGAGATGAGTTGCTAGAGAATTATCTGTTAACACATTGCCTTTTGTTTCCACTCTGTTAATTGCCTGTCGCGTAGCTTGCCAAGTATCGAGAGATTCTAAATAAATTGTTCCAAAATAGCCGTACTTAGCCAAAGCTAAAAAAGTGATTAGCGCCCACAAAACCAACAATTTTGACAGTAACGAATTGGCAAACAGCATTTTTCCACCTCTCCAACTTCGGCGAACCCAAATCCGGTGCTTCCAGATACGTTTAACAGATTTAATAGAAATACGCTGCGATACTTTCGTCCAAATTCGCGGCATCCAATTGCGATAATTCCACAGATAATTACCTGCATTTTTCCAGAAATTGCTCGCTCTTTTTTGTCTGTCTGCTAGGGTAGAAATTACAGCAGTTAATAAAAATGGAAATATCGGCACAGAATACTGGTGAATCAAATCTCTTTGAGCATCTATATCGGAAAGAATATTCATCAATAGCATCGGCGAAGCACCAATTAAGGGCGAAAGATGTCTGGGGGAAATCCACCAGATTGCGGGCAAAAATAACAAAATTAAATATCCCAAAGTATCTGCTGAAATCAGCCGCCCTGCTACTAAGTTAGGTTTCAGCGCTAAATTAACAACTATTTCAAAAACCGAGTTTCCTAAATAGTGATATCGCCCCACACCTGCGTGCTGTTTTCCTTGATTAAAATACGGTACTATTGCTTGAGTTGCTATCAAAAACCAAGCCGCGCCGAGAAATATAGCGATGAGTCCGCACCTGCTCTTTTTTTCAAAGAAAAACAGCCAAACACCCATCATCACGACGGTTAAAGATAATACGGCTTTGCAGCTTAAAATTAATACTGTGGCGGCACAAAACCACAGGATTTTATCTAGTCTGGCTGCTAAAATTGCTGCTAAGATTGCGGGCACAGCAATTACTTCGGGGTGGAAGTCAAACAGATTGACGTTAAATACTGCGGGATAAAGCAGGTAAACTGCTGCAATGGCGATCGCACTTGATTCGTTCAATCCCGCTTGACGTGCTAAACTCCAGCTAGGCCAAGCACCTAAAGCTAGGGAAACAGCTTGCACTAATAACAGCCAGCGAACATCGGGATATATTTTGTAAAGTAAAGCTAGCGGATAGAAAATAAACGCTGTATGATCGCCTAAAATATTGATTCCCATTAATGAGGAAAATGGCGTTTGATTTTGGGAGATTAAGTAAATTGCTTGGTCAAAAATTGCTAAATCGAATGCTGTTGAATGAAACAATGCGTGTCGCGCGCTGCTGGCGGCAAATAAAACTATCGCTGTCACGACAATCATTAAAAATACTGGATGGAATTTTGGGGGTTTTAAAGTTAGCATTCTATTGGTTTAATCTGGGATGCGTTTAAATAAGATAACGTCGTTTTTTTGATAAGTTAATTTAAAGTTGGGATCGTTTTTTAGTTGGTTGGCTAAGGTATTTCCAATTTTTTCAGTATCGGGCCAGGGATGGCGCAGGTTGAATAATATGTATTCAAATTCAGCTAGGTTTGTTTGGGGTGAAATTTGTGAAAGCAATTTTACGATGGGGCGGTGGGTAAAGTGAGGGGCAAGTCTGTTATCTGTTAAAATACTGCTTTGGGGTTGAACTTGTGCGACTGCTTCCCCTGTGGCTTGCCAGGTATCTAGTCTATTTAGATACAGGAAAAAATCTTTATATTCTCCGAAAAACAAGAATATTATTAATGACCAAATTATCATTTGCTTCGGTAATTGAAAACCGTGCCACAGTTGCGGAATTGGTATTTTTATAAATGGTAAATTCGCCCCTTGAGAACGGGAAAATATTTGCGGGTTTATTTTGAATTGGGAGTTTTTGCGGTTTGATTCTTTGGCGATAATTGCTAGGATTAAAAATGGAATTATCGGTACTGAATATTGATAGGCTAAGCTGCGTTGAAATGGCAAGTCGGAGAGGATATTGATAATTAGGGTAGGGATGGCAGGAATGAGGGCTGTTAAATATTTGAGGTTGTTTGGGCGGGGAAATGGCAGCAGCAGCCAAATTATGGGTAATATCAGGATGAATAAGTATTTTATTGTATCGATGGAAAGGATTCTTCCTAAGATTAATTGTGGTTTTAATAAAAGGTTGATGATTATTTCTATTACGGATTTGCCTAAATAGCTGTAGCGCCCGACTCCGGCGACTTCGCTACCGCTAAAGTAGGGGATGATTTTCTGGGAAGCAATCAAAAACCATGCTATACCTAGCAAAAGTGCGATCGCCCCACACCGCTGTTTTTTTTCGCAAAAAAACAGCCACAACCCCATAGCAGCAACGGTTAGGGACAAAACTGCCTTGCAGCTCAAAACTAACAGAATTGCGGTACAAAACCACAGGATTTTATTTAAACGCGCTGCCAAAATTGCTGCTAAAATTGCGGGTAAAGCGATTACTTCTGGGTGAAAATCAAATAAATTGATGTTAAATACTACTGGGTAGAGCAAGTAAATAAATGCGATCGCCCGGGATTGTTCTTGATTTAAACCGCCTAAACGCGCTAAACTCCAGCTAGGCCACGCCCCCAGGGATAAAGCAACTGCTTGTACCAACAGCAGCCAATGCACGTCTGGGTAAATTTTGTAGAGCAAAGCTAGCGGATAATAGATTACCGCTGCGTGATCTCCCAAAATGTGCATTTCCATTAAAGAAGAAAAAGGTGTTTGGTTTTGGGAGATCGAGTAAATTGCTTGGTCAAAAATTCCTAAATCGAAAGCTGTTGATTGGAATAAAGCGTGCCGCAAACTGCTACAAAAAAAGAAAATTGCCGCAGCGGTGCCGATCGCCCAAACCAGACTCGACGGTGGCTGCGATCGACCTTCTTCTATATTTTCGGCGCTGTCATCAACAAAATTTTCCCTATTCTCCATGAAATCTGGCACTAGCTGATCGGTGAAAATATGATGCCATCGAATGTGCTTGCCGCGCAATAGTTAACCGCTAAATTTAGTTCGCGCAATCGTAATATTAGAATAATCCACAAAACCTTAAAAAATTGTGAAAGCAATAACTCTTCTCGGCTCCACAGGCTCCATCGGCACTCAGACTCTGGATATTGTAGCTCAATACCCCGAACAATTTCGGATTGTCGGGCTAACCGCAGGACGAAATGTAACATTGCTGGCGCAGCAAATTCGCCAGTTTAAACCGGAAATTGTCGCGATTTGTGACGAAGATAAATTACAGGAATTGCAGGAGGCGATCGCAGATATTCACCCTCAACCTATTTTACTTGCTGGGGAGTCAGGCGTTGTCGAAGTTGCCAAATACGGCGACGCTGAAGCCGTAGTCACCGGCATAGTTGGCTGTGCGGGTTTGCTGCCAACAATTGCGGCTATAGAAGCAGGCAAAGATATCGCCTTAGCAAATAAAGAAACCTTAATCGCCGGCGGCCCCGTTGTCAACCCCTTAATCGAAAAATATGGTGTTAAAGTATTGCCGGCTGATTCGGAACATTCGGCAATTTTTCAGTGCTTGCAAGGCTTACCGGCGGGAGGGTTGCGCCGGATTATTCTTACAGCTTCCGGCGGTTCTTTTCGAGATTTGCCGATCGACTTCTTAGCAGAAGTAACAGTCGCCGATGCCTTGAAACATCCGAATTGGTCGATGGGACAGAAAATCACGATTGATTCTGCTACTTTGATGAACAAAGGATTAGAAGTAATTGAAGCTCATTACTTGTTCGGCATGGATTATGACGACATTGATATTGTCATCCATCCCCAGAGCATAATTCACTCGTTAATTGAACTGCAAGATACGTCGGTTTTGGCGCAATTAGGCTGGCCGGATATGCGCTTGCCGCTGCTTTACGCTTTGTCTTGGCCGGAGCGAATTCCTACAGATTGGCCGCGGCTGGATTTGGTAAAATCTGGTGATTTAACTTTCCGAGAACCAGACCACAAAAAGTATCCTTGTATGCAGTTAGCCTATGCAGCGGGACGTGCGGGCGGCTCCATGCCGGCGGTGCTGAATGCGGCAAACGAACAGGCAGTAGGGCTATTTTTGGAGGAGAAAATTCGTTTTTTGGATATTCCGAAGTTGATTGAGAAAGTGTGCGACAAACACCAAGCTGATAACTGTGAAAGTCCTGGTTTAGATGATATTTTGGCGGCGGACAGGTGGGCGCGGCAGGAAGTTTTGGCTGGAAGTGTCGAATTGGGCGATCCTCTTCGAGGGCTTCGCTAACGGATTCTTTCAGTTCGCTAATTGTATCAGCAGACTTGCAATTACCCACAAGCCCGCCGGGGAATAAATTCCCCGTCTCATAGCTAAAGTCGGTTAAAACCGACTGTCAAACCTTCATTAATAGATATCCAGTCCTCTTTTAGAGGACTTCAGCTATGAGACAGGGGTTTTCAACCCCTGGCGGACTTGTGGGTAAACGCAATTGCGGACTATTCCAAAAAGTGCCAAAGATCGGGCAAAACCAAATCAAACTTTTGCCCGATCGATTCTTGAATCCCTTGATAAAATAGAGCTATGACTCCCATTCATGGAACCAACCGATGCAAACAGAAACCAAACCAACCGTATTTAAGCTCAATCAACTAATTATCCCACCAGGCAATAAAATAAAGTTACAAAACGTTAGTTGGGAAATGTACGAAGCTATCCTAGACGAGTTAGGAGAAGGTTACGCACTTCGACTTACTTATTATAAAGAAACACTGGAAATTAGGATGACACTACCAAAACATGAAAAAGCTAAATCATTGATTGGTGACTTTGTTAAGTTACTTCTGGAAGAGCTTAATATTGATTGTGATGTTTTAGGTTCGACTACCTTCAAAAGCAAAGAAATGCAGAGTGGCGTAGAACCTGACGATTGTTTCTACATTCAGCATGAAGCTGCAGTCAGAGGTAAGGAGAGAATAGATTTAACAGTAGATGCGCCTCCCGATTTGGCGATCGAGATTGACAACTCCTCACAAACCAGTTTGAGCAGCTATCAAGCTTTGAAAGTGCCGGAACTTTGGAGATATGACGGGCGAATCGTGAAAATCTATCTGCTCCAAGACGGAAAATATATTGAGTCTGATAGCAGCCCAAATTTCCCCGACTTTCCCATTGTTGATGTAATTCCTCAATATGTCGATCGCAGCAAAACTGAAGGCCGAAGCCTGACACTCAGAGCATTTAGAGCTCGGGTAAAAGAGCAACTACCAACCAAAGACTCGTAGCGCCGGGTTTTGCTAATTTTTGACTTTCGCCGCAAAATCAGCCGCACTCATTTTTTCGTACATTTCAAAAGGTTGGTGAATCCAAGGATTGTCAGCCAAATAATCTACATAATAATCCGGCTTTGCCACAGAACAAGCCTTGTACCAAAGTACAGCCGTCCGAATTTCCTGAATATCTTCGCCGTAGCGGTTTTGCAGCCAAAGGATACCTCGATCTAAACTAATGCCCGAATCCACCAAATCGTCAACTAACAGGATGCGGCTGCCCAAATTATCGCCCACCATTGTCAAATTAGGCGCAAACTCGATCGCCCGCCGGACTTTTCCCTCCGCCCCACCGTAGGACGAGGCCGCTAAAATCGCCAGAGGTTTGTCGAAAATCCGCGACAGAATATCGCCCACCCGCAGCCCACCCCTCGCGAGACACACAATGCGATCGAATTTCCATTGAGATTCATCAATTTTTACAGCCAAATCCTCAATTGTCCGATGGTAATCAGACCAAGAAATGTAAAGGTCGCTCATGCCTAATATGATTGAAATATCAAAGATATTATTAAATATTTTGGGGGAAATGACATGAATGCAGGCGAACTTCTCAGACGGTATGCAGCCGGAGAACGGGTTTTTCAGAAAGTAGACCTGGCCGGGGTCAATATGTCAAGGATAAATTTGCGCGATATTAACCTGAGTCAAGCTGATTTAAAAGGTGCAAATTCGATCGGCACAATCCTTTACAGAGCCAATCTGTATCAAGCAAATATTAGCCAAGCCAACCTCTCCCAAGCCAACCTCATGTCCGCTAATTTCGGGGAATGCCAAGCCGTGGGAGCCAACTTGAGCGGAGCCATCTTGCGGAGTGCGGTGCTCGGCGGGGCAGATTTAACCGGGGCGAGTCTCAGAGGTGCAGACATGAGAGATGCCAACCTTCAGCGGGCAATATTGATTCAAGTTTATGCAGTTAACGCTAACTTGCAAGGTGCAAACTTGACCGAAGTGAAACTTTGCCAAATCAACCTCAGCAAAGCAAATTTAACCGACACCAACTTTACACAAGCTGATCTGTGCCTTGCTAAGCTGACTCAAGCAAATTTGAGTTGGGCAAATTTGACCGAAGCCAATCTCGAAAAAGCGGATTTGAAGGGAGCCAATTTGAGCGGAGCAAACTTGACCTGTGCCAATCTACATCTAGCAGATTTGAGCGGAGTTTCCCTCAAGGGAGCCAATCTCCGGGGAGCAAACTTGCATCAAGCTTGTTTGCGCGGGACAAATTTGAAGGAGGCGAATCTGAGAGAAGCGATGATGCCTGACGGCAAAATTTCTAAGTAAATAAGCTGGAAAAAGAAAATTTAACAACGCAGGGTGATGCTGGCGCACCCTGCCTTCAGTTTAATTCTTGATTTTATTAAGGCAATTTAATTCTGCCTTCGGGTGGCAGTGAATTTTCACAAAAGCGGCAAAAAATTTTGTACTCGATTTTAATCTACAACTTTCAGCCAGCCCCGGCGAACGGCGTGGAGCAAGCGGTTGATGGCTGTTTGATCTTCTTCGGTAAGACAGTCATTTAACAGGGCTGTCTGGAGCTGTTGTCGGTGAGTGGGAGTCAGCAAGCCGGAGTGATATACCTGAAAAACTAGCTCTGCAATAGTAAATTGAGGTAAAAAGGTTTGGGTCATCATTGTTTTTATTTTGAACTCGCTTTTGACAGTATGGACTGATTTTCCCAATCTTTATGTGATTCAAATACGCGAGCAAATGTGATTCATTCGGTCTTAATTTGTGATTTGTGTCAGCCAAACTTGGGGATCGGTTCTTTCCTCATTGAAAGGGAAACTCGCAACACCAACTCCGTCTCGATCCCTCGCTTTTGGCAACTCCGAAATCTGTATTTTTCCTTAAGAGAGTGCGACAAATAAATTAATATTAATCTCATAATATATGTTTTTCAGTTAAATGAGGTACACCAGATCGAGGTAATAGGGTATAGGGCATGGGGCATGGGGCATGGGGTATAGAACCCATTTGACATCTTTGAGTTTTTAGATTGGGTGACGAGAAATATAGAGAGAAACCCGCTTTCTGAGATTTACGCGGGCGAGAAACCGGGTTTCTTGGAGTTTTTGGTTGGGTGACGAGAAATATAGACAGAAACCCGGTTTCTGAGATTTACGCAGAATAGATATCAAATGGGTTCTATAGGGCGCTACCAATTACCAATTATTAATTACCAATTACCAATTACCTTTTTTCCGCTCGTACCTCATGTTGTCCAAAATTGCTATCAACAAATCGATAGACTTAATAAAATGTAAAAGTTTTATGGTGTTCAGAAACTAGGTTTTGGCTGCATTTACCGAGTGTCGCGGTGTGGGGTTTTTTCTGTGGATCTACTTAGGGCTTGCTAACTCTTGACTCCTGACTGCTTCACGTCAAAAATCCCGGCTTGTTCAAGAAACCGGGTTCGATCGCAGCACATTAATTTTTTTGAGACGGTTAATGAAGCGACCTATTGGCGGAAATTTTATTGCTGGCAAAGCTTTACAGGAGAGAAAGTAGAATTGCCGAGTTCGACTTGCTGTCTGAAGAAACTAATCGGAAATCCTCACCCATCCGCGGCGGATGGCGTAAAGCAGGCGGTTGACTGCATCTCGGTCATCTTGGGCCAGAGCGCTTTGGCAGAGGGATTGCAGTCCGTGGCTTTGAGTGCGAGTCAGATTGCCTGAATGGGTGACTTGATAGAACAGTTCAGCGATCGCCCGATCGGATTGTAAAGCCAGAGCTTGCATGAAATTTCGTTGAACTCGACTACTACAATATGGAGCATTTGAGAGCAGGGTAGGGTGATTGCCGTCGGCTAAGCTGTGTGATCCTTTGGAACCTGACTTGCGATCGAAGTTTGCTAGTATAGGTGAGTTGAATCACAAATTATCAGAGACTCGATCGCATTTGCCGTCGCGGCGACGGTAGCATCAAAGTTGAAGCAAACCTCGAAAAGTTCTGAGCGCCAGACTTTTCGCTGCGGGCGCGACTGTGATATCGGTGTGTTTGTTTGACACCGCACGTTCTGGATTCGGAGAGTTGTGAAAGTTTGGGCGAGGGATACTTGCAGCGGAGGGGGAAAGTTGCGATCGGCGAGCCCAGCCTGAGATACAATAATCTATATTTCGACCCCATCTATAGACTGAGAGGTAAAACAATGATAATTGTTATTAGCTACTTTTCAATTGCCTTAATCGTTTTTATTTTTTGGTTCAAAAGTTTTTTGAACGATCGTGCGACATCAAAAACTGACTTAATCTCTTGGATAGCCTTAATCTTTGGCCCTCTGATCTGGCCTGTTGTTCTGCCCCTATCCCTTTTGCAAATTACCAGCAAAAAGTCTGCTGTACAAGCAGCTAAATCCGAGCAATAGTTCTAATAAATTGTATAACTAACTGACTAAAACGCTGTCGGTTATCTGTTAAAAAAGCAATCTCGCCAAAGCCGGAGGATGCAGAGAATCTCCATAAATAAAGCACATTCCAGTTTGATGAATTACACGCTCCTAACTGGGTTTCTTTACAGTTCGAGACTTGTCAACTGATTCTGTTGAAGAAACTCGGTTTTTTGCCTGCAGCACCTACACCGAATATGCTGCCATATCCAATGTAACGCAGTCTGTTGCTTGCCGAGTATAACTTTAGACACATTTATTTGAGCGATCGCTGACTAAATTAATAATTTTTATGACTTTCTGCCGCTGCACGCGCTAATCGAACTTGGGAAAATGCGCGAGTTGAGAAACGGCTACAGTCTTTGTCGTGCAAGCTTTGGCGGTTCTATATTTTCAAATTGTAGCAGTTTTTAACAGGCAATTGTAGAGTTCGATGTCGCCCTGATTGCCGAACTATTACCGCAGTTAGATAGACAATTCAAGACAGAGACTGCAATATTAAATAGCGGCGAAAACTGGTGAGAATCTCAAGCAGAACTTGTTTTCTGCGATCGGACATCAGGATTTGATAACGCCAGCGATCGGATTTGCGAACTCGAACTGTATTTGCGGGAACTTCTCAAAAAAAGTGCCGTCACTGTACCCAACTTTACTATTTACAAAAAAAGTAGGAGTGAAAATGAAGGAAATGTCTGAGAAGCCAATTTATAGAATTCTGAATGTAGTGTCGCTGCTAGCCCTGGGCTACTATGCCGCTACTTCTATCGGTTATATTTTCGAGAGCGAGGCTCACATCTACAGCTACGACAGCCAGAGCTATTCCCACGAATCAACGCAGCAATTAGAAGCAAACCGATCGGGTAAATAGTACAGCTTGTCTATGAATGCCGAACCGAATTTCACAACAATTGCTAATTGCTAACGATCCCCTCGAAGTTAACAATTAGCCATAAAAAGTTTTGTTGCTTAATTTTCTTAAGTTAAATTGTTGATTTTAGCGATTTCAAAACTTGCGGAGGCTGGGGCGCTGTTTCACTCGTTCAAGAGTAAGTTGGATACCGCTATCGCGCATTTGAATTGCATTTTTTGAGCCACCGGCTGCTTTGCATCTAATTTTACAGTAAATTTTTCTACAATTATTGTGGGATGGGCAGGAGAGCGCGTCTCTGCATTCAATTTAGATGCGTAGCAGCCGATCGAATCCGGTAGCATCGGAACGATCGAACTGCGAAAACGCTTAGAGAACCCATTTGATATCTATTCTGCGTAAATCTCAGAAACCGGGTTTCTCTCTATATTTCTCGTCACCCAACCAAAAACTCCAAGAATACCCGGTTTCTCGCCCGCGTAAATCTCAGAAACCAGTTGCTCTCTATATTTCTCTTCCTTAGCGTCAAGAGCGCCTTCGCGGTTCATTCCATCTTACGACCTGTTAGTTATCGTTCTGACCCAAAAGCGTCATGGCCCGATCGCGGAGGTTGGATGCCGCTGACTGCTGAAAAAACTGATTTTCGCTGAAAAACCGGGTCGTTTCGCGAAAATCATCGGTTGAGCGCCAGGGATAGGCGGAAAAATCGGGGTAAGGCGATGAGCCTCAACAATGCCTCCAGGAATGTTTTGGGGCTGGGTTTGAGGGAAGCGGGCCCTCGGTGGGCGGGGGCTTTGAATGCCCGCTAAAAATTTTTGATTTTTTGGGAACTATTTGCAGAACTAAAAAGTCTGGTCAACCAGAGTATACTGAAACATCGCAAGAAAGTTCCGGCCCGTGCTGGAGATCGAAACTTTCGATCGACAGTTGCCAAGGACTGCGGTGCAACTTCTCAATCTTGAGAGCATACTCCGATTTAAAAATGGTCTGCGTGTATTTGCAGGCTACTCTTTTAAAAATGACTGGCCGCACCCAAGCTAGGTATGGTAAACTCACAAACGTTTAAGTGGAATATTTTCGTGTTATAGGAGGGAGTTGTGGAGTGGAGAGTCCAAAGCAGGAAAAGACCGATATTTGCTGCTGGACGAATCAAGGATTCAACTCGCGTTCCCGGGTTCCTGGCCGATCGAAAAAATGAAATACAAGCCCCGCCCTAAAAGGACGGCTTTATGTCAGAATATTCGGATACTCAAAGGATCTCTAGCCTCAAGAGACGTTGAAACATCACTCTCGATGAGAGTTCTCCTTAGCGACAGCCAAAAGGGCAATGGTTGAATCCAACCCGGAAGCTTGAGTGCAAAGTCGCCTAGCGGGCATTGGGAGACTTTAAACGGACAAACCCGGGAAATTAAAACTATTTCGATAGCACATCCCGACGAACTGTCAAGAATTACCGAACTTTTAGGGCGGTGAGTATGTCAAAAATTAAATTACATGACAGCTTATAGCAGCCGGGTCAATTAGGGTCTCAACCGATGTCCGGTTTGATTTATTGAATCCCTTTGGAGGGAAAAGTGTATTGTAGAAAAGTGATTCATCTTTTAGGAGGAGTGTAAATGACACAGGTAACTAATCCCACAACGCCAGTATCTTCTATCCCCGGAGCAGGCGGCGGCTCTAACATTATCGGCGCTCAAACCCAGAACAGGTTGAACGGCACCGAACAAGCCGATATCATCCTGACTTTTGGCAGCAATGATGTTATTGCCGGTCTCGGTGGCGACGATCTGATTATTTCCGGTGGCGGCAATGACAGTATCGGCGGCGGCAGCGGCAACGACGCAATCTTTGCAGGCAGCGGTGACGATGCGGTAGCTGGCGGTGACGGCAACGACAGGATATTTGGCGGTAAAGGAAATGATGTCGTTGACGGCGGTGCTGGCGATGACTTGGTTTCTGGCGACAACGGCAACGACACCGTACTCGGCGGAAGCGGCAACGATACTGTCTTTGGCGGTCGGGGTAACGATATCGTGAGTGGCGGCGACGGCAACGACAGCCTCTACGGCGGTAAAGACAACGATACAGTCGATGGCGGTGCTGGCAATGACTTTATCTCTGGCGACAGAGGCAGCGATGTCTTGACTGGCGGTGCCGGCAGCGACACGTTCTACTTCAGTGGTTTTGGCGGCGATTTCGGCGTAGACACGATCACCGACTTTACTCCGGGCGAAGATAAGATCCGATTGAAGTCCGGCGGTGTGTTGGGCTCTTTGGGTACAGACTTGGATTCCAGCGAGTTTGTCGTGGTTTCTAACTTCAATGCAGCCAGCAGCCCTGGAACTGCTAACAAGTTGGTTTACGACCCGCAAAACGGTGTGCTGTACTTCAACGGTACCGGCGGAGTGCTAACTATTGCTCAGTTGCAACCGGGTCTGACAATCAGCTCCAACAATTTAGAGATATTCTAAAACAACTGGCAGTTGTGGGGCAGCACTGGATAACATCTGGGGCTGTTCTTACAAAAGTCGGCGGTTTTAAAGGATTTCAACCTCACTCTGCTACCAGCGGGGTGAGGTTTCCATTCTGGAATTGAAGTAGGGACTGTTAAAAAAAATCGATCGCCAGTTATTGATGAAATTAATCGATCGCCCGATCGCCTAATACCAAATTCATAAAATAGCGCTACATATCTACCC
>NZ_JADEXD010000153.1 GCF_015207285.1 Tychonema sp. LEGE 07203
ATCGTGTATTACCGCCGATGACAATTGATTGACACCGATTCACGCAGATGCAGAGAAATCATCAGTCAATTGTACAATCCTGTTAACAGTCAACAATCACTGACTCCGCCACCAAAATCAATCTAATTCATCTGCGTTCATCTGTGTTTATCAGCTCTCATCTGCGGTTTAAAAAAAAATCGTGTATTACCGCCGATGACAATTGATTGACACCGATTCACGCAGATGCAGAGAAATCATCAGTCAATTGTACAATCCTGTTAACAGTCAACAATCACTGACTCCGCCACCAAAATCAATCTAATTCATCTGCGTTCATCTGTGTTTATCAGCTCTCATCTGCGGTTTAAAAAAAGATCGTGTATTACCGCCGATGACAATTGATTGACACCGATTCACGCAGATGCAGAGAAATCATCAGTCAATTGTACAATCCTGTTAACAGTCAACAATCACTGACGCTGCAACCAGGGTAAACGCATCTTGACAGGCAATGCTGTGCGTGTGAGTTTGTGCGCGATCGCAATTATCGATTTTAGTCGGTTTAGCCACCCGATCGACCGCGCGACATTATTTTGGGTATTTTTGCTTAGGCGAGCGTTGATGGGGCGATCGACCTTTCGGCTCAAATCCGCTGAAATATAGGTATTGCGGGTATGCAGACAGCAGTGCGCCTTCCTGCAGATATCGGTAACAGTCGATCGAATTTGAATTCAATTGCCGACAACTCAAGAGAATCTATTAAGATATATAAGACTTGCACAAATCTTGCCAATTCAAAATTGCAAGTTCAGACTCTACTGGAGCTTCTCATGTTAGCCGAGCTAATCTCTTCCAGACGCATACTCAAGACCAAACTCCTGGACTTCTTAGGACTTTCCGACAATTGCCAAGACAAAACAGACACGATCGTCAACCGAATTGTATCCGTGCTAGAAGTAAACGCAGCCGAAGAACAAAGATTTTGGGAGACATTCAAAAGTGAATTAGCCGTCGCTCCGGTAGAATTAGAAGCAATGCTCAAGTGTTCGGCAGCAGAACGGCAGCAGTGGATCGAACAAGGCAAACTTCCTATTTTAGAATACCGCTCTTTCCGCAAATCCGGCATTCATTTAGAATATCCCGTTCACGACAGAAGATTCATCTTAAGTCTGACGCAATCCGAAATTAACAACTGGCGCAAAGAACCCAAAGGGCAGATTAAAAACAATCGCCAAACAGCCGCCTCAATCTATACAGAAAATCTCGAAGAAAACGAACAATCCAGAGTTGCGTTTAGTTCGGATTGGGAAACAATAATTGCCGGCTGGAAAGAACAAGGTTCGGCGGAAATTTCTGCAACCTTCCAGCTAGCTTACTGGACAGTTTGGGCATCGCGGTGGGCAAAAGAAAATCAGCTCAAGAGTCAAGCAGTTGAATCTAACAAAATCTACGAAATTCACCAGCAGGAATGGTACGAACGCAAAAATCAAGCAGTTAAGTTGCTGATTGAGATGCCCTACGCCATGCTTTACTTCTACCGTCCTCCCGATGCTGACAAATTATATCTGGAACTGTGTGGCGACCACCAGAATATGATGAAAGATGGTTACTATTGGGACAAGTGGGAATTTTTTAATCAAAACCGGAAACTGGTAAATAGGTGCCGCGAATGCGTGTATTGCGAAACCAAAGATTATTACTCGCTTTACTATCTCGAAATCAAGAGCGATAAGTTTCCCGATTTTAGTTTTTCTTACCACACGCCTTACACCATCGGTCGAAAATTTTTGCCGCATCCCGAAACCCTTCCTGCTGTAGACCACGTAGAACAAGACGGCATTTTTCGCTTTGGCCGCTCGCTGCTGGAACAAGAGAAAGTTATTCACACAGAAAAGGATGTGTTGCTCAAGTTTGAGGCGGCTTTGGCTGAAGCGAAAAAGTTTGTTTAGTCATTAGTCATTAGTCATTAGTCAGTAGTCAGTAGTCAGTAGTCATTAGTCATCAGTCAGTAGTCAGTAGTCAGTAGTCATCAGTCAGTAGTCATCAGTCATTAGTCATTAGTCATTAGTTTAAAAGTAGAGTAAGGTGTACGCGCGCCGAATTGAGAAACCGGGTTTCTTTCAATATTTATAGTCACTCAACCCAAAACTCGTAGAAACCCGGTTTCTTACTCACGCGCGCCGAATTGAGAAACCGGGTTTCTTTCAATATTTATAGTCACTCAACCCAAAACTCGTAGAAACCCGGTTTCTTGCACGCGCACTCACAACTTGAGAAACCGGGTTTCTTTCAATATTTATCGTTGCTGTCACGAATAATCGTAGAAACCCGGTTTCTTGCACGCGCACTCACAACTTGAAAAACCGGGTTTCTTTCAATATTTATCGTTGCTGTCACGAATAATCGTAGAAACCCGGTTTCTTGCACGCGCGCCGACTTGAGAAATAAGCAATAACCAATAACCAATAACCAACAACCAACAACCAACAACCAACAACCAACAACCAACAACCAACAACTATTTTTGAACTTGAATTACCTGAATGCTACCGCCAGCATAAAGTTTGGGTTGTTGAGTTGCTTCGGAATTGTTAGGTTGAAATCCCACCTCTGCCAACAAACTCTGCAAGTCAGTTTCGATTAACTCCCAAGCGGTTTCAGTCTCAAACAACCACAAAAATACAGCCAACCCCGGCCAAAATACCGGATTTGTGGGCCGATGAAAATCTACCAAAGTGAATACACCCCCCGGCTTGAGTACGCGGTAAACTTCTTGAAAGATTTGCCTCAACTGTAGGGGCTGCATTTCGTGCATGGCTACGCTGCTGTGCACCAAGTCAAACTCACCGTCCCCAAATGGCATGGATTCGGCAAAAGCTTCTACATACTTGGCTGACGGTACATTTTTTCTGGCCCGTTCGAGCGATCGCGGCGAAGCGTCGAGTCCTGTGACATCCTGGGAATATTGCACCAGAAATTGCGTAGTCTGGCCGCTACCGCAACAAAGGTCTAAAACTTTAGTTTCCGCCCCCAAGGTCAAATTTTGCAGGGCTAGCTGGCGAAAACGAGCCTCGCCACCTACGCTCAAAGCAGCCAGACGGGCGATCGCGTCGTACAACCACTGATACCGATAACTTAAATCTCTAAAAATTGTTGCCACAGTCAAAATTATGTATAGCTTGTTATCGACTTAAGATATCATGAGGCTATATTGTTAAAATAAGTAACAGAACTGAGACGATGGGAGAGCTGTAACTGCTATGGGCCGTGTGGGAGTATTGCTATTAAACTTGGGCGGGCCAGATCAAATCGAGGATGTCCGTCCTTTCCTGTTCAACTTGTTTGCTGACCCGGAAATCATTCGCATTCCGTTTCCGTGGATGCAAAAACCCCTCGCGTGGTTGATTTCGACCCTGCGGTTTCAGAAATCTCAGGAAAACTACCGCCAAATCGGGGGCGGGTCTCCTTTGCGCCGGATTACCGAAGAACAAGCCGCTTCGCTGCAAGAACGATTGCAAGAAAAGGGACAAGACGCCAGAGTATACGTGGGGATGCGCTACTGGCATCCTTTTACCGAAGAGGCGATCGCCAAAATTAAGCGCGATCGTATCGAACAGTTGGCAATCTTGCCGCTGTATCCTCAATTTTCCATCAGTACCAGCGGTTCTAGCTTCCGGCAGCTAGAAGAAATGTGGGGCAAAGATCCAGCCCTCAGCCAGATCGAATATACTGCTATTCCTTCTTGGTATCAACGGCCGGGCTACATTCAGGCGATGTCGGAACTGATCGCCCAAGAATTAGACAACAGTCCACATCCCGATCGAGTTCACATCTTTTTCAGCGCCCACGGTGTCCCCCTCAGCTACGTAGAAGAGGCGGGAGACCCCTACCAGCGCGAGATTGAAGATTGCACTCGTCTGATTGTGGAACATTTGAACCGATCGAACGAACACACCCTCGCCTATCAAAGTCGGGTTGGCCCGGTGGAATGGCTCAAGCCTTACACCGAAGACGCGATTACCGAATTGGCAGAAAGTGGAGTCGAAGATTTGTTGGTAGTTCCGATTAGTTTTGTTTCGGAACACATCGAGACTCTGCAAGAAATTGACATGGAGTATCGAGAACTAGCGGAAGAATCGGGGATTGAAAATTTCTACCGAGTGCCGGCGCTGAACACTCATCCGGTGTTTATTGAAGCCTTGGCAGATTTAGTCATCGAATCTATAGAATCTCCCAGCGTTAAATTCTCTGATGTGATACGCCCTTCTAAGAGAGTCAAAATGTACCCTCAAGAGCAATGGGAGTGGGGTTTGACGACGGGGGCGGAAGTCTGGAACGGTCGTGTAGCAATGATTGGTTTTATAGCATTAGTGATCGAGTTAATTACAGGTCAAGGCCCGCTACACTCGATCGGCTTGCTTTAAATTGACAGTTGACTGTTGACCGTTGACAGTTGACAGTTGACCGTTGACTGTTGAGAGTTGACTGTTGTTACAAATGATCTCGTTTCCGGTTGCATCGGAATCATAAAATCGAGTCAACAGTTAACACTCAACTATTCAGTTTTTCGACCCGCCCGTCAACAGTCAACCGATTTGAGATTTGAGATTTTTGATTTGAGATTTTTAACAGTCAACAGTCAACCGATTTGAGATTTGAGATTTTTGATTTTTAACAGTCAACAGTCAACAGTCAACAATCACGGACGGTGTAACCGGAATTATTCATCTCTCTCTTCTCTTCCTCAGCGCCCTCAGCGCCCTAGTAAGGTTAAATCATTCCGAAACAACCGTAAACGATATGACTAATAACCCATAACTAATTACCAATAACCAATTACTAATTAATCAGGATCGCGCTTGCGGCGGCGGGGATTTCCCCCATCGGCCGCTATTCCCTGACTTCTGTACCAGCAGTACCACTCTTTAGAACTGCGAATTGCCAGCCACAGCAGCAGCATAGCAATTAACGCTCCCTGTCGCGGGGCATCAAAGGCAAACAAAACCAAGGAAATGCACAGAACATCTTGCAAGAAAATTACCCAAATCGGCAAACTCCGCAGCCGGTAAAGCCATCCTGCTTGTACCAGTTGCAGCACTAAAGCCAACAAACCTCCGACAATACCAATAATCCACAGCATCCAAGGATGAGCAATAATTTCGTCGATCGAACTTACCTGAGCGATTGCAATTCCCATAATTGCTCCTACAATGGGACTGAAAATAATCTGCACAACTTGCAGCACCCGCTGTCCCACAAAAGTTTTAGAAGCAAATAACTCTAACAGCGACCAACTCACCAAGATGGTAATAGCCACTTGGGGGGGAACCCCCGATAATAGAGGTATCTCCGACCAAAGTTTGTCAATCCGCAACAAACCAATTAACAGCAGGGGCAGGGCAATTCTCATACCCCCTGCCGCCGATGCAGATAACGCGGCTAGGAGTCCAACCATAATAATAATTAAGTTTAGAACATATGCTAGAGCCTCGATCTATGTCACAATTTACTTCCCCTGGTGACTGGCTGTGATTTGAGCGATCGAACTCAAATTACCCCTTGAGCTTAAATATATCTCTCTATTTTAAGTGTATTTGCTTAATCTCTGCTTGGGAGTGCGATATGGTCGATCGACACTTATGCAGAAGCCACTCATACAGAAGCGACTTAGACAGATACTTGTGCTAAATTACACCGGGATTGTGATTAAATGATAAAGTATCGAAAAACCAGCTAAGCCAAAAGAATTAAATGGAATAGGCCAACTAACCAAAAGCTTTCGGGTAAATCCTTCTCCCGCCTTCCATCTTCCATCTTTCATCTTCCTTCTTCCTTCATCTTATGTCTGACTCATTATTTACCGACGCCAGCCGCCGATTAGAACAAGCCTTAAAATATGTATCTCTCTCCGAAGATACGATCGAACGGCTCAAATATCCCAAATCCAGCTTAATTGTATCGATTCCCGTGCGGATGGACGACGGTTCCCTGCGAATTTTCCAAGGTTATCGGGTGCGCTACGACAACACCAGAGGCCCCTCTAAAGGAGGAGTGCGCTACCATCCAAATGTATCCCTCGATGAAGTGCAATCCTTGGCATTTTGGATGACTTTTAAATGTGCGGTTCTCAACATACCATTCGGAGGAGGCAAGGGCGGAATTACTGTCAATCCCAAAGAATTGTCCAAATTTGAATTGGAAAGGTTGAGCCGGGGTTACATTGATGCGATCGCAGATTTCATCGGCCCCGATGTCGATATTCCCGCACCGGATGTCTACACCAATCCCATGATTATGGGTTGGATGATGGATCAGTACAATATTATTAAGCGACAGCTTTGTCCGGCGGTGGTGACTGGAAAACCCGTGACAATCGGTGGCAGTTTGGGCCGAGATACCGCCACAGCAACCGGCGCTTTTTTTGTAATAGAAACTATACTGCCAAAATTTGAGCTAAAGCCTCAAAATACAACCGTAGCAGTACAAGGTTTTGGTAATGCCGGTGCAGAAATAGCAGAATTGCTGTGGAAAGCAGGTTACAAAGTTGTCGCAGTCAGCGATTCCCAAGGGGGGATTTATGCCAAGAAAGGACTGGATATCCCCACCATTCGAGGATTCAAAGACTCTAACAAAAATATCAAAGCTATTTACTGCGAAGGTTCGGTTTCCAATATTGTCGAACACGAAATCTTGACCAACGAGCAACTTTTGGCCCTGGATGTAGACGTGCTGATTCCAGCAGCTTTGGAAAATCAAATTACAGCAGAGAATGTTGACAATATCAAGGCTAAGTTTATTTTTGAAGTAGCTAACGGGCCGATTGATTCGGCTGCTGATTTGATTTTAGAAGCGAGGGGAATTCAGGTAATTCCTGATATTTTAGTCAATGCCGGTGGTGTAACGGTTAGTTATTTTGAGTGGGTGCAAAATCGCAGCGGGCTTTATTGGACGCTGGAGGAAGTTAACCAGCGCTTGCAGCACAAAATGGTCGAAGAAACTCAGGCAATCTGGAAAATATCTCAAGAATTTTCAGTTTGCATGAGAACTGCGGCTTACGTGTACGGGTTGAATCGACTCGGAGAAGCGATGAATGCGAAGGGAACGCGGGATTATTATGTGAACGGTTGAGGGAAGTGCGGTAAGATTGTGCGATCGGACAATCTTACCGCACTTATTCGAGAAAAGCGCAGTCTACGAACCAACATGGCAAAATTTGGCTCTGAATTGGGGAATTTTAGGTCTGCACGCAGCAGTTTATTTGACTGCAACTTTGCTATTGCAGAAGCGGAAAGATATTTTTAAATAAGTAGGTCATCTGGGTATTATATCCCCGACTTCTTCTCGGTATTTTTCGTGAGAACTCGGACTTATTTAAGAAGTCGGGGATTTTGGCATTAGATGGGGGAAGAAAACAGCAAATAAGTTACCGCTGCTGTTTTCTTCCCCAGAAGCATCTTCTATGATGACATCAAAGTCAGATGTATTATAGTTTCGTAAATATTGTTTTATCTTCTCCTCATCCCGATCTTTCAGCAGCAAATAGGCAGCAAATCTCACGGACATTATCCGATCGTCCAATGCTTGAATTATCAAATCCAAGCCTGCTTCTCCATATTTCAGCGCTTCGGGGAGTGCGGCGGCTCTAACGTAGACAGTGGGCGAGGCTAAGCGGCTTTTAAGGCCAGAGATTCCTCCTAAGACAGCAGCACCTATCGGGGGTGGATTTTGACCGCCCTTAACTGCATCGTATTCTCTAGGTTCATTTTGATGTTCTGACATAATTTCAACCAGGGACTTTTGCTAGTTGATCCGGCTGCAATGGAGGCATCGCCAGCAACTCATCAACTGAGAAAGGTTGGCGTTGAGGAATTGCAGCTTCAGCGTCCATGAGCTCTTTCATTTTCTCAAAAATCAAAACAGCTTCTGCTTCTGAGTCAGTTAGTTTATCGTAAAAATAAGGTAGGTCAAACCAATGCTCAAAAGCAATCTCTAACAAACCGTTAGTTGCTAATTGCACTTGCCAATATCGAGAATATCTGGCATCTACTATCTCAAATAACGGGGCCCGATTGTGTATGGGATAATAAGTATAGCGTTCGTCGCAAATATAGTACGATAAATTCCCTTGCCATTGGGATATAGCATAGACAATATACTCTTTACCTACTATCAGTTTAAATTCAGTTTCTTTGGTGATGTCTAACGGTGGGTTTAGGTAATTTTCCGGCAAATAAGCCCCTTCGTTGGCAATGCAGCGAATCTTCATAGTATATTAACCTCACTGGTTTTTAGGTGCTATTTTGGGGTATGTACGTTTGATTTTGTACTCAACATTTAGGAGAGTGCGGGCATTTCTACACCAATGGATTTCAACGACAGCTCCTTCGATAATCGCGCTTTGGTTACTAGCCATTTTATACCAATCTTCAGGCTGACCGCCATAGTTGGCAACCAATCTGGGAGCATCTCCTAGCGGTCTCCTGGAACCGCCTTGAATCATGATGGCAGGTTGAGCCTTAGCATCTTGCAGCAGTATTTGCTCTTGTAAATTATGGGAATATCATCGGGAATTGCACCTCTTATCATGTTGCTATTAGTTACCAACTATAAAATCTCGGCTAGCTTTAATTATACAATCAAGCTATTACTCTTTCATTTGTTGTTAAATAAGCAATTAAAAACATAAAAAAAATCCCCCGTTTGGGGGATTTCCTTCAAGGCTATTACATAGCCTTAGTTTCCGGCATCAAACACTTATCAGAATCGCAGCCCGCCGGCCCAGAATCCATCATTTCACCCAAATCGTAACGGCTCAAAGCCTCGTGGAAAACATCAATATCGCGGCGCGATAAAGCCTCTGCCACCATTTTGGTGTAAGTTTCCTTGTTAATCGGTTCAAAGGGCAAGCGCGGGAAAGTTTCTAGAGCATCAAACCTGGCTAAAAGTGCGGCGGAAATGTAGCCTTCGTCATCGCGAATTGCTTCGTAAATTCGAGTACCCAAACTTTCAACTTCATTTTCCCGCAACTCAATCGTGGCCGAAGTATTGTGTCTGACATAGAACTTTTGCACCTGCATATAAAAGTCCATTTGCGCGGCTGCTGAGAATTTGTTGATGTCAATTTCATCGGCACCGGGCAAATCTGCCCAACTTACGGCAACGGGTATTTCTACCAGCCATTCTGTACAGCGTTCGTCGAAGGGATTGTTGAGTAAATTGCCGTTTTCATCTTTGTCAGATTGAGACGGAATCACGTTGTATCCGTAGTCGATGCAGGCGAGGGCTACGGGGTCGTTTTTGCCGAAAGTGATCCGGCGAATAAAACGCTGGGCTTTCGGCGGATGCCAGCCGGGGGAAGCGCCTGTGAGCAGAGATTTTGTACCGGATGGTTGGACGGTTGTGCAGCGATTGGGGCGTTTCAAGGAATGGCGATCGCAATAATCCCATACTACCCGATTCACAATCTCCCGCCAACCACTCAAATACTCTTCTTCCCGCTGTTTAAACGCCATACCCTGCGGAGTTTGCGGGCGGCCTTCCACCCACCAGCGCAGCCACTCAACGCCAAAAGCGTGAACGAAGAAATCGAACAATCCCGTGAAAGATACGCCGACAATCGGGTCTAATTCGCGGCTGTATTGATAGCGGGGTTCGAGAAATTTGTGATTGAGAAGTACCGCGACAGATAGAGCTCCGGCGGTGAAAGCTTCCTCCTGTTCTTTAAAGTTGTAAGGGTCGATTTGATTGAGGTGGATTTCAGACAAATTGCAGAAAAAATTCGAGCCGATGATTTCCAGTTATGTTACCCTAAAGGCTTTTTATCCTCTAGTTCTACAGATTCCATTTTCCCTGTAGCTCGGCGTACTTTTTCATTTACTTTAGTTATAAATGCCCCGCACTCTTGCCAGGATTATGTTCTTCAATCAAGAAGGTTCACCCGGTACGCTCTACGGTGGTAAAGGATTTTTAATTCCCTTACTTACCTCGGAATTAACATCTCAGTCTTCTCCGATTTTGCGAGGTTTTTAACGTGAGGCAAAATTACTTACCACACGGGTTTAAGCCCACACGGACTAACCGATGTTCTAACTCGCCAGCCGTCATGTCAGGATAGCGTTTCTGCAACCAATCTTTAGCTTTTCCTTCGTTGTAAGCTTTCAAAAACTCAAGTTTAAGACTCGGTGTTGAAAGTAAGTCAACGTTAGATCGAGCTACAGCTTCACCGGCCCATTGAATCGCACCTTCGCCGCTGTAATACTGTTTGCGGACAGCATCAATACATTCTTCTAGTGTAGGTTTGCTATGAAAAACACGGGTATGATTTGCCATACGAAGGGCATCGCGCTCTGGATCGATTCTCCAGTTGCCAGTTTCATCTTGTTGCCACAAATTGTTTTTAGCATTTGCCCCCAGTTCATCACCAGATTCAAATTGACGCATTCCCGCGCTTCTTCTAATATTGCCAGCAACAATTGTCACCGCAGCTTCGTCAATCAATACGCAGCATTCAACTGAATTTAACTGCCGCCCTTGAGCTTTATTCAAAATTGCCGCGCAACGCTGATAAAGGTCGGGCAATTTCACCGGATTTGCGACTCCGCCAAAACCTTTTAAAGGTTCTCCCACGGGGCGAACGTCGCTCAAATCTATGTAAACTTGAACTTCGCCTGCAAATCTTTCATCTGTGGATAATTCCAGCAAACTTTGATAGGATTTTACCCAACCTTGGCGAGAATCTCCGACATAAATAGTGGCGGTTTTTTCGTCTATTTTTACTTCGGTTTCTTGGCGGCGGGATGCAGCGGGTGTAGATCCAATTTGGCCTTGCACTGTCACGGTTAAGCGGTTGCGGATTGGCGGCAGTTGGTCGATATATTGTGGTTCCAAGACTGCGCCGGTGCCGCAGCCCATCATTGCCAAATCCATCAACAAACCAAAGGCGCGCCAGTCGAGAATATTTGTTGAGGAACAGTTATATGCACCGGAAAAGTTCTCTGGTTGCTCTATCCATTTGCTGCCGCCTACCCACAGCCAGCGGCCTGAAGCGAGGGTTTTGAGCTGGCTTTGCATCCGGTGTAGGAGCTCTGTTTCTTCGGGGGTGAGGTTTCCGAGCGATTCTAAGCCCTTGACGGTTCGATCGCACACTTGGGCCCAAGTCTCGCGCCCTGTCTCGGTACGGCGGCTGTACGTCCTGAAAAATACTGGATTTGCTGCGGGTGCTGTTTGGGGGAAATCCGACTGGTTGCGTTTTTCGCTGGCACTCGATCGCTCTAATTCTCGAACCATAATTTATGTACTGATGCGGGATATATCAAACTACGAATATACAACAGGATTCAGATTTAGGGTTAAAGGTTAATATATTTGACAAATTGCACTAAATATGGTGCTTTGGGCTTGGTCAGATCCAAGACTCACGCATTGGTGTCAAAGAAACCGGGTTTTTCAATTAATCTTGTGGTTCCAACGCAGGATTCTGGTAAAAAACCCGGTTTCAGCTCATCCGTGCGTCGGCGAACTAAGAGCGCCCCAAAACTCAATCAAAAAACCCGATTTCTGCCAGAAACCGGGCGAAGCGCAAAAGTTGTCAATTGTCAATTATTTGTCAATAAAAACTCAATATTCGGTAACAGCGGGTCTTGAACAATCCCCACACCGTTAAAGCCCCAACGTTCCAGCAGCTTTTTTACCTGAGAACCAGAAATTGATTCTACTGCGAATCGATCGGCAACCTCAGCAGCGTGGGCGTTGAGATAGCTCAAAGCGTCATAGTCTTCGCGAAACATCAGCAGGTAACTCACCGCCGAATCTGGATTGGGACAAGCGCTGATATATTTGCCGTCAGCACGAGAACGGAGCAAGTAAAAAACTTGGGATAACATCTTATCTTTTTTGTCAAAATAATAGATTAACTCAAATTGGGAATCGGGAATCGGGAATCGGGAATCGGGAATCGGGAATCGGTAAATTAAAAAAGTTTAATTATTTTTCTTCCTTCTTCCTTCTTTCTGATGACGTTGTACGGAAAGCTCGGAGGCGACAGCACTAATAACTGATAACTAATGACTGATAACTAATGACTGATGACTAATGACTAATGACTTCTTCCTTCTTTCTGATATAGCTCGAAGATTTATGCAATTCAAGTCTAATATATAAACCCTCAAAAAAAACACTGCTGAGAAAAAGTCTCAATTCTCAACTTGATTTAAATTCCAATCGTAAGGCAAAAAAACGATCGCCCATTCATTGCTGACAGCCGCCTCCGGCCCCAAATAACCGCCCGCATACCCAGCCACCGAACCCGCCGCTTTCACGAAATCCTCGCCGTACCAATCAAAAATTTTGCTCAAATAAAGCGTCTTTTTTTCAGCATCGTACCGCACTTTATCGGGATTGCGAATAAAACGGCTCGCGTCGGCTTCGAGTTGCGCCCGCACCGACTCCGGGAAATAAGCGCCGCGACGCAGCAGCGGACACCCGACAGCAGCACAAACTAAGGCAAAATGGATGCGCGGTTCCGCAAACAAGGGCCGCAAAATTGCGTGTTCGATTTGATTGAGACTGTACTTTTTGCCGCCAATTATTGAGTTGGAACGGGTGAAGAAATCCAAAAAAGCTAGCCAATTCGGAATTCCCAAAACTTTGGGACGGATCGAGGCGATGGGGTATACTTCGAGAACTTGAGAAATTGCGATCGCATTGTACGCATTCAGCCACAGCGCCAGTCGCGCGTCGGCATCCGTAACAGCGGCTAAATCTACATCCGCCAAAGTTGCCAGCCAAGCCTTCAAAACATCGGCCCCCTCTGCTTTCCAGCCGCGATAGTTGACGCGGCCCCCAGCGTCAGCGTAGCGTTGCAGCAACTCGTCCCAAGTCGAAAAGTCGATCGAATTTGTCATTCGTTACTATCCACATTCTAAGGCGGATATTGCTTTAGGTTCTGGTTCTATTTGTACGCTGATTTTCTTTAAAATCCTGTGGAGCGGGTACTCCGACTGCGCCCAAAAGTTAAATTCAAATACAGTACAGCTTATTTAATAGTACCGTCAACCCAAGTCGCCCCTGCAAGCTTAGCATTGTCCAATTTTGCCCCGGTCAAATCTGCCCCAATTAAATTAGCGTTAGTTAAATCAGCACCTGCTAAATTAGCTTGTCGCAAAGAAGCCCCGCTGAGGGCAGCCCCGCTCAAATTTGCCCCGGATAAATTAGCTTCTCTGAGATTTGCACCTCTCAAATCCGCCCTTTGCAAATCGGCATTTGCTAAACTCGCTTGCGGCAGGGGAATGCTTCTCAAATCGCATCCGCGACACTGGTTAGTTTGCAGCAACTGGTTGACTTGCTGAGGATTAGCTGCAATCGCCCCTGCCGCCAACCCGAAAATCAGTCCAAATGAAACTGCTCCCAAAGTTACAGATTTCATGGTCTTTACCTTCTACAATTATAAAAGATTCTTAATTTAAACTTCAACGGGGATCGGTTGATTCCGGCACAGCACCAATCCCCGTTTCTGAGACAAATTTGTAATTTTCCCTTACCTCCCCAACCAACTATGACTGATAAAAGCAGCTTTTTCGATAAACTGTTAGCGGCTGTTGAAACTAATCAAAGTTTGCTGTATTTAGCCCTAGATCCAGACTCGGAAACCTTGCCCGCGCTGGTTTCGATGACAGGGGAAGAAACTCACAGTTTTGTGACTGATTTGTTGGCAAGGCTCAAAAGTGCGATCGACCAAACAGCCGATTTAATTTGTGCCTGCAAAGTCACCCTCGGTTTTTATCAATCTCTCGGCATCCCCGGCTGGGAACTGCTGCAACAAATTTTAACAATAATTCCCCCTCAAATTCCCGTAATTTTAGATGCCAAACACAGCGATTTAAACACCAGCGGAGTGTTTGCCAAAACCGTATTTCAAGACTGGAAATTTGACGCTATTACTCTCAGTGTTTATGCCGGATTCGACGAAGCAGCACCATTTTTATTATATCCCGGAAAAACAGTTTTTGTCCTCTGTGCCACTGCCAACCCGTCAGCCGCCGCACTGCAAGAATACCCGACGGCTGAAAACCCTTTGTACTTGCAATTAGTTCGAGTCTCTCAGACTTGGGGAACTCCCGAAAAACTCGGTTTGGAAGTAGGAGTAATGCCTGATATATTGGCGCGCATCCGCCAAGCAGCTCCCGAACGGCTGATTTTAGTTGAAGGAGACATCGCCGCAGAAAATGACATCGCAGAAGAAAACGACCTCGCACAACTGCTGGCGGCCGGTTTGAGCAAGAATGGTGAGGATTTATTGCTGCCAGTCCCCCCAAGTTTGTTGGCGGGGAAAGAGCCGCGCCGAGAAATTGAGAAATTGCGGGATAAAATTAACGAACAGAGGCAAAGGGCGATCGCAGGTAGCCCCAGTTGCGAATTGTGGCTGCCGGATGTTTGCTTTTTGCAACCAGAGTCCAACCGCGATTTAATCTTGCAACTTTATGACATCGGCTGCGTAGTTTTTGGCGACCACGTACAAGCATCGGGAGCGGTTTTTCCATATTACATCGACTTGCGAAAAATCATCTCAATTCCCCAAATTTTCCATCAAATTGTCAGCGCCTATGCAGACATTCTCAAGGACTTAAAATTCGATCGCATTGCCGGAATTCCCTACGGTTCCTTACCCACAGCAACGGGTTTAGCATTGCGGATGGAACGCCCGATGATTTTCCCGCGCAAGGAGGTGAAAACTTACGGTGCGGGCAAGTTAATTGAAGGGCATTTTCAGGCCGGAGAAACGATTGTAGTAGTCGATGATATTCTGATTAGCGGCAAAAGCGTCATGGTAGGCGCGGGCAAGTTAAAATCTGCTGGGTTGAATGTGGAAGATATTGTGGTTTTGATCGACCACGAACAAGGTGTCAAAGACAAATTGCAGGCCAACGGTTATCGCGCACATTCTGTGTTAGCGCTTTCGGAAATCGCTCAAACTTTGTATCAAGCAAATCGCATTAATACCGAGCAATTTAATATGTTGACTGCGGAAGGTTAAAGTATATAATTTATAATTACCAGGCAGATCCTGGTAATTGATATCTGGAGGCTGATACCAATTTCATAAAGTAGTGCTAGATATTACCCCCCCAACCCCCCCGCGATTTCGGGGGGGCTAAGACTTCATCCATAGCACATC
>NZ_JADEXD010000324.1 GCF_015207285.1 Tychonema sp. LEGE 07203
AGGGTTGGGGTGGGGTAAAAAACTTACGACTCCTGCAAGGACTGCTATATTATGAGGTCTGGTTAATTTGCCATAATTGGTTCGCAGCGATAACTGAAGTCATGACTGCGAACCAATTATGGCATTTTTTACTGAGTTTACTTTAACAGTTCAGCGATGCGATCGCCAACCCGCAGCGCATTTGCCATAATCGTCAGCGTCGGGTTAACCCCTGAATTTGACGCGAAAAAACTGCCATCCACAACATAGAGATTCTCAACATCGTGGGTGCGGCAATTCACGTCAAGCACTGAAGTTTTGGAGTCTGTACCAAACCGACAAGTGCCGCATTGATGACCTACTGATTGTACCGGCATCTCGGTGCGAGGATAAAGGCTAAAAGGAATGACGTGCTGGGCCGAACGGTGGAGGGATTTGACTACAGATGTCCAGCGGTGAATTAGCCGATCGCGCGCTTCGGTATTGTTCGGCGTATAATCCAAGTAAATTCGATCGCCCTCCACCCGAACGCGATTGTTTGAATCTGGCAAATCTTCTGTTTGCAACCACCAACCAACCGATCGCTCAGCAATCAAATGCCGCTCGTATTTAGGAATCAATTTTACCAGCGGAGCCATCAGCGCCGGAGCCTCAGCCGGCAGCATATCAGCTAACACATTGCCCGTATTTTGTACCATACCCATTGGATAAGGAAAATCCGGCTCTCCCCAATAATAATCATTAACAGCAATAGTTTTTTGAAAGTTAGCTGCATTCACATCTAAGTGCATAGCAACTAAAGCAGTTGCCAGGTGTTTCATTAAATTTCTGCCCACCAAATCCGAACTATTTGCTAATCCATTGGGGTGCTGCTCGCTAGCAGATTGCAACAACAAAACAGCCGAATTAATCGCACCGCAGGAAACCACCACAATATCGCCTGTAAATTGCTGTCGTTCCCCTAAAATTTCGGTTTCTACCCCCGTCACTTCTCGCCCGGATTTGCTGGTATGCAGCCTCAAGACTTTGGCATTAGTTATTAGGGTGAAATTAGCATATTTTTCGCGGGTAGGGCGAATCGCATTCACCTCCGCATCGGCTTTCGCACCTACTAAACAAGGATAGCCGTCAAAAGTATCGCAGCGAATGCAAGGGCTGTTTGTGCGATCGGCTTCATTCAGCTTTAATCCTAAAGGTAAATGAAACGGATTGTAACCGAGCGATCGAATATCGTCCGCGAGCACCTGCATATCCGGTTCGTGGCTCACAGGAGGATAAGCATAAGGTTGGCTGCAGGGCGGTTCAGTCGGATCGGTTCCCCGCTCTCCATGAACGTCATAGAGTGCTTCAGCTTGCGTGTAATACGGCTCAAAATCTGCGTATTTGAGCGGCCATTCTGGAGAAAATCCTTGTTTGTGAATTACGCGATCGAAATCTCGTTCCCGCAGCCGCAAAAGAGCCGCACCATAAACTTTTGTATTGCCGCCAACCCAATAGCCAGTCTGAGGCCGAAACTCCTTTTCTTCCCTGTCGTACCAGCGCTCGTCCGTATGATAGCGCTCTTTTTGATAAACTTCCAGCGCGCTCCAATTTGCTTTTTCCCTGGGTAAAAAGTCGCCTCTTTCTAGCACCAAAATCCTTTTACCAGTCGGTGCGAGACGGTGAGCAAGCGTACCTCCGCCCGCTCCCGTGCCAATAATAATGATATCGTAGTGGTTCGCAGAATTTACCATTGCCTAATCTTTTCTAAATTGTGCTGGTTTGGGAATAATTTCCCCTTAACTCACTGATTCAATCTTACCCAGAAATTCAGGAATCACAACTGTATCCATAATGTGAATTACACCGTTAAGCTGTTGTGCATTTAAATTGTATATTTCGACTATAGCCATCCTAAATGAGTCGTAAACTTTTTACCCCACCCCAACCC
>NZ_JADEXD010000154.1 GCF_015207285.1 Tychonema sp. LEGE 07203
GTCAATTCTTGGTCAAATTAAAACGGTTTGTAGTAAACGCATCTGGAAAACTGGATTTGATGCTTTTGAATGGCAAGAACGATTTTATGACCATATCATTCGAGATGACCAATCTCTGCACAATATTCGGGAATACATTATTAACAACCCGCTTAAATGGGAATTAGACAAAAATAATCCACCCGATTTGTATATGTAAAACCATCCCCATCGTAGAGACGTTCCGGTGGAACGTCTTCTTCTTCTTCTGGTAGAAAGAGAGAGAGACGTTCCACGGAACGTCTCTACAATAATAATCCACCCAATTTGTATATGTAAAACCATCCCCATCGTAGAGACGCCCTGGTAGGGCGTCTTCTTCTTCTTCCCTGGTAGAAAGAGAGACGTTCCACCGGAACGTCTCTACAATAATAATCCACCCAATTTGTATATGTAAAACCATCCCCATCGTAGAGACGCCCTGGTAGGGCGTCTTCTTCTTCCTCTACAATAATAATCCACCCGATTTGTATATGTAGAAATAGACGTTCCACCGGAACGTCTCTACAATAATATCCACATCAACATAGGAGACATTGCCACATGACCTCGCCCCACCCAGACTCCGAAGAAGCCCTAGAACTCTCAACCGTCGCCCTCTTTGAAAAACTCGGCTACACCACCGCCAACTGCTACAGCGAATGGCATAGTGGCACCAGCAATTTAGGGCGAGAAACCAGAAGCGAAGTTGTCCTCATCTCCAAACTACAACCAGCCCTAGAAAAACTCAATCCTCACCTCCCAAAACCCGCAATTAACCTCGCCATCGAACAACTAATCCGCGACAGAAACGCCCTCACCCTCGCCAACGCCAACCGGGAAATTTACCACCTCCTCAAAGACAGAATAAAAGTCACCTACCGCAACAACGACGGCGAAGAAATCACCGAAAACGTCACCGTCATCGACTGGAAAAACCCCACAAACAACGACTTTTTCCTCGCTTCCCAATTCTGGATTGCCGGGGAATTGTACGCGCGCCGCACCGATTTGATCGGCTTCATCAACGGCATTCCCCTGATATTTATCGAACTCAAAGCTTCCAGAGAAAGAGTCGAACTCGCCTATCAAAATAACTTCTGCGACTACCGAAAAGAAATTCCCCAATTATTTTGGTACAACAGCATCGTTATCCTCTCCAACGGTAGCATCAGCAAAATCGGCAGCCTCAGCGCCACCTGGGAGTATTTCTCAGACTGGAAAAAAATCAACAGCGAAGGCGAACAAGGCATCATCTCCCTCGAAACCATAATTCGCGGCACTTGCGACAAAACCAAACTCTTAGATATTGTCGAAAACTTCACCTTATTTAGCGAAGAACAAGGCAATCTAATCAAACTCGTAGCTAAAAATCATCAATATCTAGGTGTGAACAATTGCCTGGAAGCCGTAGAAAACATCCGCGAAAATGGAGGCAAACTCGGTGTTTTCTGGCACACCCAAGGCAGCGGCAAAAGCTTCTCGATGCAGTTCTTTTCCCAGAAAATCCACCGCACAATTACCGGAAACTGGACATTTATAATTATCACCGATCGCGACGACTTAGACAACCAAATATATAAAAATTTTGCCAAAACCGGCGCAGTCACCGAACCGGAAAAAACAGTCAGGGCGAACAGCGGCGAACATCTCAAACAACTATTGACAGAAGACCACCGCTATGTATTCACATTAATTCAAAAATTCCGCACCCAAAAAGGCGAAACCTACCCCCAACTTTCCGATCGCCATAATATCATAGTCATCGCCGACGAAGCCCACCGTTCGCAATACGACAGCTACGCCGCCAACATGAGAACGGCATTACCAAACGCCGGATTTATCGGCTTCACCGGCACACCCTTACTCGTGGGAGAAGAAGCCACCAGGCGCGAATTTGGCGACTACATCAGCATCTACAACTTCCGCCAATCCATCGAAGACGGCGCAACAGTTCCCCTGTTCTACGAAAACCGCATCCCGCAACTAGAACTCACCAACAGCGAACTTAACGAACAGATAGCCGATGCGATAGAATCAGCAGATTTAGATGAAGCCGAAGCAAATAAACTCGATCGCGAATTTGCGCGGGAATTGCACCTGATAACGCGAGAGGAACGCTTAGACGAAATCGCCAAAGATATAGTCGCCCACTTTTTAGGGCGCGGCTACCAAGGTAAAGCAATGGTTGTCTCGATCGATCGCTTTACTGCTGTTAAAATGTATAACAAAGTCCAGCACTATTGGCAACAGTATTTAACCGAATTACAAAACCAACTAATCGCAGCCAACGCCGAATCCGATCCCCCTAAATCCCCCTTAATAAGGGGGACTTTGAACGAATCCGATCCCCCTAAATCCCCCTTAATAAGGGGGACTTTGAGTGAATCCGATCCCCCTAAATCCCCCTTAATAAGGGGGACTTTGAGTGAATCCGATCCCCCCTTAACAACAGGAACTTTGCACAATGAATTCTCCCCCCTTATTAAGGGGGGCTGGGGGGGATCTCCGGGTTCACAAACAACCCCTAACGAACACGAAAACCTAACCGCCAAAATTCAATACATCGCCGAAACCGACATGGCGGTAATCATTTCTTCCTCCCAAAATGAGGAAGAAATCTTTAACAAAAAAGGCTTAACCATCAAACCCCACCGCCAGCGCCTCGCCAAGGAAAAACCGGGATTAGATGAAAAATTCAAAGATGCGAATCACCCCCTGCGAATCGTTTTTGTCTGCGCGATGTGGATGACAGGTTTTGACGCGCCCAGTTGTTCCACTATCTACCTCGACAAACCGATGCGAAACCACACCCTGATGCAAACCATCGCCAGGGCGAATCGCGTATTTGGGGAAAAGACAAACGGGCTGATTGTAGATTATATCGGCGTTTTCCGCGACTTGCAAAAAGCCCTAGCAATTTATGGTTCCGCATCCGGCGGTGATGTCTCCGAAGGCGATACCCCGGTACAATCGAAAGCCGCCCTAGTGGATGAATTGAGAAGTGCGATCGATCTTACCCTACAATTCTGCACCCAACGCGGCATAAACTTCGACGAAATCCAAGCCGCCACCGAAGCTTTCGCCCTTACCAAGCTGTGGAATGATGCTGTCGAACTTATCCTGATCGACGACGATTCCAAACAGCGATATTTAGCACTAACTCAGAACGTTAACAAACTCTACAAAGCGATTCTCCCAGAGCCAGCATCTGGCGAGTTCAATCCTAGTTTATACGCTTTTGCTGAAATTACCAAGCGCATCAAAAGTCTCACCCCACACTCGGATATTGCCGAAGTCAAAGCCGCTGTTGAGGAAATTTTGGACAAATCCATCGGTACTTCAAATTATATCATCCCCGCATCAAATCAACAAATTGACCTCAGCTCAATTGACTTTGAAGCCCTCAAATCCCAGTTTGCATCCGGTTACAAACACACGGAAACTGAGAAACTAAAAGGCATAATTAGCAGCCAGCTAACCCAAATGCTGCGCCTCAACAAAAGCCGGATGAATTATCTCGATAAGTTCCAGCAAATGATCGATCAATACAACGCTGGTTCTGGTATTGTGGAAACATTGTTTGCTGAGTTAGTGGAGTTTGCCCGGGAACTAAATATTGAGGATAAACGTGCCATAGGCGAGAATTTATCAGAGGAAGAACTGGCGATTTTTGATTTGTTGACTAAACCAGATATCAGTTTAACCGAGAAGGAAAAGCTGGAAGTTAAGAAAGTAGCCAAGGAACTTTTGTCAACCCTCAAACAAGAAACATTAGTGTTGGATTGGCGCAGGCGACAGCAAACCAAGGCAGCGGTTAAAGTGGCGATCGAATACACTTTAGATAAACTGCCCGAAAGTTACTCAACCGAAGTATACGAGCGAAAATGTCAAGAAATTTACCAGCACGTTTACGAATCTTATGCTGAGGCCGGACGCAGCATTTACACCGCTGCAGCTTAAACCTGAATTGCCAGTAATATCAATTCCGGTTGCACTCCTTATAATGTTGACTGTTAACTGTTAACAGTCAACAGTCAACGCCTGAATTTACTATTCCGATGCAGAGAGGATTTGATATAACCCACAGGTTTTGTCAAAACTTCATCAAAACTTTACGAACTTGCGATCGGCTTTGCTGTAATTTAGGATACATATCGCTAAAGTTATGCCGATCGCCGCAAATGCAGAATTTTTCAAATTTAATCTCCCTCTCTCCCTCTCTCCCTCTCTCCCTCTCTCCCTCTCTCCCTCTCTCCCTCTGTCTCTCCCCCCTCCCTGAAAAAAGCAAGTTTTAATTGACGAATCATGGCACGATCGCAGCGTGTTTTGATACCATGCAATAAGCGTCCAAGACTATCAGGGAATGCACTGGAGGTGCGTAAATGGAGCTTTTTGGAGAACAAAAACGGTGTTTGGATTGCTTGGCGGTGTCGATCGAGCAATTAGGCGGTAGAGTCGAAATTGCCAAGTTAGAGCAGATAGCCGAGTTAATCATTCAAACCATGAGAGGGCCTTGGCGCTACTTTCACACGTCGGAACACATTTTTGAGGTCGGGGGGTCGATCGATCCGATCGAGGTGCTGGCAGCGCTATTTCACGACCTCGTGTACGTGCAAGTCGATCAGGGCGTAAATTTCAATATCAGCAGCGCCCTTTGTCCTTTTGTCAAAGAAGTGCGATCGCAGTTAGCGATCAAAGATCAAACCGAACTGCCCGACGATACCATGTATCAGATCGTGGCCAGTGTCTTTGGGTTTCTTCCCGGCAAGGCTCTCTCGCCCTTTGGCGGCCAAAACGAATTTTTGAGCGCCGTGATTGCTGCCAAATCTTTAGAGCCTTTTTTGCCAGCTAGTACCATCGCCCAGATAGCAGCCTGCATCGAAGCTACTATTCCTTTTCGTCCGCTTTCGCCCTTGGGTTTCAGTGCGATCGAACTTTTGCACCAGCGGTTGGTAAATGTAAATCGCGATTTTAACTTGGGCTGGAATGATGCCGAAACTGTAGAAATTGTCAAGCGTTCTGTGAGGTTAGCAAATCGCGACGTAGAGAATTTTGCCTCTCCCAATTCCTCTAACTTCTTAGACAATACCTGGAACTTAATGCCGGAAACCAACCACGAATTGAGCAATGTCAATTCCTATACTGTTGGCGGATATCGCAGATCTCTGCAAAAAATGGAAGGATTTTTAAACTTCCTCAAACCCGAACTCGTTTTCCAGCAGTTCATGCAAGAACCGGACGATGAAACCTACACTTACATGATTGCCCAAACACGAAAAAATATCGCCGTTGCCAAACTTTATCTGGGGATAAAACTAATTACCATCGCCATCTTAGAAGCTCTTTCCTACCGTTTGGGCCGCGACATTCCCCTTTCAACAATGATGGGAGAACTTCGCGCACCCGGATTTAAAACATCAGTTTTAGAGGATTATTTGCCCAACCGACAAATTATCTACCCCTTAGAAAGTCAGTTAGAAAAAGAGGTCTTAGATTTGTTAGCAATAGGACGCAATCAAGAATCTCCCTATGATATTAAAAACTCCCCCGTAGCCACCTTTATTATCAAATCTATCGGCTTTGCTGAAACTGAAAACTTTTTGAAGAAAGCTCAAGACTTTTTTGCCGATCGTATTTCCTCGGAAGAGTTTCTGTCTTACTGCTCTCCCGATGTCATCGAAACCATCTCTTCGGGAGTTATGAAACTTTTTGATAGCAGGAAGATGGCTTTAGGGAAAGTTAAGTTAGCTCACCAAACTGTTTCTTAGGGTATAAATCGGACGGCGGTTTCAACCGCCCGGTTTTCTCGCCGCTGATTGTTTTTAATCGGTTCTTTCAATGATGATAGTCAAGTGAGCAACTAATGCACCGATCGCACCTACTGCTGCAATCACAGGAAACAAAGCCGCACCGATAACTCCGCCGACTACTCCCACCGTCAGAGGCACTTCTACCAAAATCCGTCCTTCTTCATTTTTGATAATGATGCGGCGGATATTGCCTTCGTGAAGCAGTTCTTTAACCTTAGCAACCAAATCGTTGCCGTTAATCTTCAACTCTTCGACGCTAACTTTCTCCTGAGTATAAGCAGGCGTTTCTAAAGGAGTCGTTTCAAAGTTAACCTCAGCCACTTTTTGAGTCGAAACTTGTTCAGATACAGGTGTTGATTCGAGTTCTCTTGTCCCCACCGGTTCTTGTATGCGATCTGTAGGTGTTTCCATTTTTTGCTCTCCTTTTTGGTAAAAGTATTTTCGTATAGAATTACCTAGTAAATATAACACGCAACTTTTTTTCTGTGAATCATTCTTTGGGGTGATATTGAGTAGTTGATGCTGAGGTACCTTGATGACTTCAGAAACCGGGTTTCTACGAAGATTTCTGGTAACTCAACGAAAAAAACCGTAGAAACCCAGTTTCTAGCCCCCGGTGAAAGACTGAAACTATCTCTCCCAGTCTCCCAGTCTCCCTCTCTCCTTGTGTCAATACGCTAACTGTATGCACGTCGCCCCTGCAGCGCTTCTGCATTAAACAACCTCCAATCCTGAAAGCCAAAGGATTGTAGAGACATTTACGCGCTCACAGTCAGAGCCTCAGCAGATGTACGGGTGGAAATACTGGCATCGTACCGAAAGTGCGATCGGCATTTGTGCGAAAAAACTGACAATTGATATTTCTGGGCAATTTCCCGAAATCGGTTTTGTCTGAGTTGTGAGAGGGGGCGGCTCCCGATTTGTCGCCAGTGTTGTCTGATTGTCATATAATTTTCAGTAAGGGTAATAGGTGCAAGCGGCGGTATCAACCGCGTCTGCAGAGTCTTCCGCGCTGGGAACAAAATAACGTAATTTTTACCGCGTTTGCGTTCAACCCGCTCTTCTAGGGTACAATTCTGTACAAACGCGGTTGATACCGCCCGGTATTCTAAACAGTCAAGTTTCCAAAGGGTGTCTGCTGTTAAATTAATCTAACCTGCGATATCGTTTCGGGTGAAACCAGCGCGATTTAAGGCAAAAAACCTTGCTGGATTATCTAGATTCGATCGATCGCAGCGGAGTTGATTGCCAAGCTATAAAAAAAGTCTAAAATGCAGTAAAAATATTAGGCAATACTCCAGCAGCCAACCGCAACTGCCAATTACCAAAGGAGGTAGCAGTGTATGAAACTGACGGGTTGAGTCCCCTGAAATCGCCGCTAGGTTTGCGATCGACTCTACAGGAATTAACCCTCTACGAATTTATCCTAGAGTCACGCTGTCTGGGTGGCGAAGTGGCTGAATTTTTTCAAGCTAATCCTTTACTTCCCGGCATCATCATTGCTGAGAAAGGAAAGTTTATAGGGATGATTTCGCGCCGGCGTTTTTTTGAACACATGAGCCGCCCCTACAGCTTCGAGTTATTTTCTCAACAGCCTTTGTTGGTACTCTACCGCTTTACTCAAACCGATATGTTGGTTCTCGATCGCCAAACCTTAATTATGACAGCAGTGCGACAGTCTTTAGAGCGATCGCCAGAACTAATCCACGAACCTATTGTAGTGCAGGTAGAGCCGGACAATTACAAACTTTTAGACGTACACGAACTGCTGCTTTCTCAGTTGCAGATTCACGAATTAGCAACCGTGGCGATGCGGGAATCCCAAGCACAATTGAGGCATCAAGCCCAACAGCTCGAATTTGCCCTGCTGGAACTTCAGCGCACCCAAGCTCAACTAATTCAAACAGAGAAAATGTCTTCTTTAGGACAGTTAGTAGCAGGAGTAGCTCACGAAATCAATAATCCGATCGGCTTTATCTACAGCAACCTGCACCACGCCAAAGAATATACAGAAGGTTTAATGCGGATGATCGACCTCTACCAGCAGCACTGTCGCGAACCCATCCCAGCAATTGAAGCCGAATCAGCAAAAATCGAACTCAATTATTTGCTGGAAGATTTGCCAAAAGTGTTAAATTCCATGGAGCAAGGTGCAGAAAGAGTGCGCGACATCGTTTTGTCGCTGCGGAATTTTTGCAGGTTAGACGAAGCCGAAATGAAGCTGGTCAACATTCACGACGGTATCAACAACACGATTATGCTTTTGCAAAGTCAGCTTAAAGGCAAACCGGGCCAGGAGGCGATCGCCATTCACAAAGAATACAGCGAATTGCCCCTGGTGCAGTGCTATCCCGGACAACTCAATCAGGTATTTATGAATATTTTAGTTAATGCTATTTACGCTATTGTTGAGGGTCAAAAACACGAAAATATTGATATAAAAAGCCAGAATTATTCGCAAGTAGGCGAGCAAAGTCATTTCCACACAAACACTACATCCTCAATTGATAAGTCTACCTACTTAACTCCTACTATTCGGATATGCACCGAGTTAACCGAGGGAAAAAAGGTAACAATTAGGATTTTTGACAACGGCCCTGGAATGACAGAAGCTATTCGGAAGCGGTTATTTGACCCTTTCTTTACTACGAAGCCGGTCGGTAAAGGAACTGGTTTGGGATTGTCGATTAGCTATGAAATTATTGTCAACCAACACGGCGGCGAACTGAAGTGCATTTCGGAACCGGGAAAAGGAACAGAATTTGCGATCGAAATTCCACTTCAACAGTCTTCGCCAGCACAGATTTTGCCTCGCTTTGCGTGATACAGAAGAAGTCATTAGTCCAACGTCATTAGTCCAACGTCATTAGTCATTAGTTGTTAGTTGGTAGGGGCGGTGCCCCTGTGCCCGCCCTCTTAGTTGTCCGTTGTTAGTTGTTAGTGCTGTCCCCCCGAGCTTTGGGTCCAACGTCATCAGGAAGAAGTCCGAGGGAAGAAGCAATAAAAGTTAGGGGTTCGGCGGTTGAAACCGCTTCTTTTGAGACTAAAGAAGAAAGCCCGCCGCCTACTGGGAATTTTTGCAAACCCACTTCCACAAAGGATGACTCGGCCCCTGTTGGCGAATGTGGCGTACTTGTTGTTCCAAACCCTGTTTTTCCTGCAGGGGCAATCCTCGCAACGCATTGCGACTTTGCCAAGTTAGTACAGCTAAAGTCATCCCCAAGCACAAACCGAGGCCGAGAGTAGGCCAGCGGTGAAAGTATAAACCGTAGTACACCGCAGCCCAAGTGAAATGTTCTAACCACAAACCGATTTCGCGACGCAAACTCCAAATGCTGAAAGAACCGACGCTAATCCACAACAATATTACAGTTAACCAGCGGCCGTAAACTGTTAGTTTGTGAAGCCTTTGGACTTCTGTTTGAAAAGTTGCGTCGCTTTCATTAGTCATTAGTCATTACTTATTAGTTATTAGTCATTAGTTATTAGTCATTAGTCATTAGTCATTAAGCTGTTGCGGCCTTTAAATTGAATGTAAAAAAAAATCCCCTTTTTGTGGGGTGGGCATCCTGCCCGCCCTGAACATACAATGTTTATTTGTCCGACAGCTTAGTCAACAGTCAACAGTTAACAGTCAACAGTTAACAGTCAACAGTTAACAGTTAACAGTCAACTAAACTTCTTCTGATGGGTTGATTCCTTCTGCGGGGAGGGGGATGGAGTGGCCGGTGCGACTGCGCCACCAAGCTAGGAGCGTGCTGGCAATGAAAATACTGGAATATGCACCGGCAATAAAACCGATAATTAATGCTAAAGCAAAGTATTTGAGGGTTTCGCCACCAAACAAAAAGATTGAAAACAATGTCAGCAGCGTTGTCAGCGTGGTGTTAATCGACCTTCCCAGGGTTTGCATGACGGCATCATCGACAATTCGATCGATCGACTCTGTGGGATTTAGCTTAATTACTTCCCGCACGCGATCGTAAATTACCACTGTATCGTTAACAGAAAAACCGATAATTGTCAAGAGCGCGACCACAAACAAACTGTCAACTTCCAGCCCTAGAACTAAACCCAAAATTGAGAATATACCAAGCGTAATTAAGATATCGTGAAACAGAGCAACAAAAGCAAAAAAGGCATAATCCAACTGAAATCGAAATGTCAGATAAACAGTAATGCCTGCAAAAGAAAGCAACAAAGCGAGCAAACCAGAAGTAAACAACTGTTTGCCGAGGGTTGGCCCAACCGTATCTATTTGAGTAGATTTGGGGTCAAAAGCGCCTAGTTTTTCGCTCAAACCTGTTTGCAACTCAGTCCGCTGTTCGACATCCAAAGTTTTTGTTCGCAGCGACAAACCGCGCTGTTCTTTGCCGATAACTTGAAGGCTGCTACCAGCCAAACCTTGGGTATCGAGGACTTCGCGGACAGCAGCAAGATCGATGGGTTTACAATTTTCCGGTTTCGTGCAGTCGAGTTCAAACTGCAGCCGAGTGCCGCCGATAAAATCTAAACTGGGGCGCAGAGGTGCGCGGATGTCGGGACGACTCCAAGAAATCGCCATCGATACTATACCTGCAAGGATGATCGCGGCGGAAATGCTCCACCAGAGCGATCGATATTTGATTACACTGAATTTCATAATTTGAAGGAAGAAGGAAGAGGGAAGAAGTCATCAGTCATTAGTCATTAGTCATCAGTCCAACGTCATCAGTCATCAGTCATCAGTCCCATGGAAGTTGGAAGAAGGAAGAAGTTAATAATCAACTGTCAACTGTCAACTGTCAACAGTTAACAGTTAACTATTAACTGTTTTTGACAAATTTGGACAAAACAACTCGGGTTTGCGGAATCCCGGAAAGCTCAAGACTACTAATAGCAGAGTGCGACTGCAAGTAAGAGCGGTAAACATACTGACTACCACGCCCAATGCTAGCGTTACTGCAAACCCTTTAACTAAGCCAGCACCCAACCAGAACAGTGCAGCACAAGCAATCAGTGTTGTGACGTTACCATCTAAAATACTGGAAAAAGCGCGGTAAAAACCAGATTCGACCGATCGATAAAGCGTCTTCCCCGCCCGCAACTCTTCCCGCGTGCGCTCAAAAATCAGCACGTTAGCATCCACAGCCATGCCGATACTGAGCACAAAACCAGCAATTCCCGGCAGCGTTAATGTCACTCCTAACAGCACGAAAGCAGCCCAAGTTAGCAAAGCATAAATTAACAGAGAAATATTGGCAATTACCCCGGGAAGCCGGTAGTAACCTATCATGAAAATCAAAACTAAAATTAAGCCGCCAATCCCTGCGTTAACACTGCTTTGAATGCTGTCTCGTCCCAAACTTGCACCCACGGTGCGGTTCTCAATAATTTCGACCGGTACCGGCAAAGCACCGCCGCGCAATTGCACTCCTAAATCGTTAGCTTCTTGCGCTGTAAAGCGACCTTGAATTACGGCGTTGCCACCAGTAATTCCTGTCTGGGCAAATTCAACACCTACTACAGGAGAACTGATCATTCTTTCATCTAGAAAAATGCCGAGAGTCCGTCCCGTGCCTGCTAAATTTTTAGTGAGTTCGGCAAATAGTTCGCCCCCTTTAGTGTCGAAACGGAGAGCGACATTCCAGTCGTTACCACCAGTGGGTTGAGCTTGAGCATCTTTGAGGTTTTCGCCACCTAGTCCGCTGCTTTTGTAGAGTTGGGCTATCGCCTCATTGCTTCTTTTTAAAGCAGCCTGATTTTCTTTAATTGCGGCCTCATTATTTTTGCCAGTTCTCAATTCTGTTTGCTTTGCCAGCAATTCCTGCTGCAACTGCCTTTCAATAGCTAATTGAGTTTCTGTTCCCTGCAGTTGTTCCCGAAAGTCTAGCTTGGCGGTACCGCCCAAAACTCGTTCTGCTTGCTGCGGGTCATTTACTCCCGGCAACTGTACCAGAATTTGGCTTTCTCCTACTGTTTGTACCACTGATTCGGAAACGCCCAAACCGTTGACGCGATTTTCGACGATCCGCCGCACTGCTTCTAACATTCCCGGCTCAATTTTGGGAATTGTGGGTGTAGTTTTTACCTGAATTGTGAGTTGTGACCCTCCTTGCAAGTCTAATCCCAGCCGCGTCGGCATTGTTACTATTACAGTAATGGCGGCCACGATTAAAACAAAAATTAGGGCTAATATTGAACGCTGTTTTTGCATACTTAATTATTAGTCATTGGTTAATTGGCAGTTGACAGGAAAGCAGTTGGCAGTTGGCAGATTTTAGTCATCAGTCATCAGTCATCAGTCAACAGTCAACAGTGAACCAATGACTAATGAGTATTTATACTCGCAAAGCTACCATTTTTTGGACGGCTTCGACAATTTGGTTGGGTTGGACAATTGTCAGTCTTTCCAAATTACCGTTGTAAGGTGTGGGAATATCTAGCGAAGACAGGCGCAAAACTGGTGCGTCGAGCTCGTCAAAAAATCGATCGCTAATCGAAGCAATTAGTTCGGCACCGATGCCTCCGGTTTTCATACATTCCTCCACAATAATTACTTTGTGGGTTTTGCGAATGGATGCGCCAATTGTCTCCATATCCAGGGGTTTGAGAGAAATTAGGTCGATTACTTCGGGATCGTAACCTTCTTTTAGCAGTGCGGGCAGGGCTTGCAGGACGTGGTGCCGCATTCTCGAATATGTCAAGATGGTGACATCTTTGCCCGATCGCACAATTTCCGCTTTGTCTAACGGCACTAAATATTCTGTTTCTGGCAAATTTTCCTTGAGGTTGTACAGCAGGACGTGCTCGAAGAACAGAACCGGGTTATCGTCGCGGATGGCTGATTTTAAGAGTCCTTTGGCGTTGTAAGGAGTCGAACAAGCGACTATTTTCAAACCCGGTACTGCTTGGAAATAGGCTTCCAGACGCTGGGAGTGTTCCGCGCCGAGTTGCCGGCCCACGCCGCCGGGGCCGCGAATCACCATCGGCATTTTGAAGTTGCCGCCGGAGGTGTAGCGCAGCATTCCGGCGTTGTTGGATATTTGGTTGAAGGCCAGCAGCAAAAAGCCCATGTTCATGCCTTCGATGACCGGCCGCAATCCGGTCATTGCCGCGCCGACTGCCATGCCTGTAAAGCTATTTTCGGCGATCGGGGTGTCGAGCACTCGGAGTTCGCCGTATTTGTTGTAGAGGTCTTTGGTGACTTTATAGGAACCGCCGTATTGGCCTACGTCTTCGCCGAGTACGAATACGGAGGAGTCGCGGGCCATTTCTTCGTCTAACGCCTCGCGGAGGGCGTTGAACAGTAGGGTTTCTGCCATAGGAGGTGAAGCAATGATTGCAGGAGGTCAGATTAGAATCTTAACCTTTTGGGGTGCGGATGAGGATGCGATCGTAAATTCGGCAATAGAACCGTGCATAATTGGCAAGACGAATATCATAATAATTTAATTCTGTCAAGCTCTTGCATTATTTATATTTCAGCAAAATGTTTTTGCAACAAATCGTGAATAAATCGATAGCGCCGATCGCCCGTTTTTTGCAGCAACAGCCGATCGCCCGCAGCATCCAAAAAACGCTGATAATCCCAAGGAATATGACCGCTAGACCACAGTACCAGGTGCAAAATAAAACTTTCAATCCCCGGAATTCCGGGCAAGAAAGCACTAATTACCGCCACAACAGCACCCGCAATCAACCCCCAAATCGACCCGGAGACTAGGGTAAAAATTAATCCCAAAATCACCCAAATCAGCCCGCCAAGCAGCTTAACTCCAAACTGATACTTGCGCTGTTCCTCGCCTGTTTGCAGCCAGCCAGACGGTATGCGATCGAGATAAAATTCTTGAATTCCTTGCTGTTCCATTCTTCTGGCCAACCATCCCAGCCAGTGGCGAATTTGTTCGGGCCGCAGTTCCTTGTTTCTGGGATACTGCTTGACTTCCCCGGCTATTTGGTGGCGGATATAGGCAGTTAACAGATATTTGCGCTGTTCTTCTGCTGAACTTATGCGCTTCCAAGCTTCGATTAAAATATCGTCATAAGCCAAAGCCATCATGCTCAAAAGCAAGGGAGTTTTTGCTAATTTTAACAGCTCCGGCTCGTTCTCAATGCTGTACCAAAGTTCGCGGCTTCTGGCTTGTAGCAGATAATTTTGAATTTGAGTTGGTGTCAGAGGTTTCAGCAAAACTGCTGCTTGGAGTTTAAATCTAGTCTGGCAGTTTTTGTAAGCGTCAAAACTGCTGCAAACTACTAAATGTTTTGGTTTAAATTCGCTTTCAACAAACTGATTGATTGCTTGAATGCACAAATTTTGGCGGTGGGTTTCTACTTCGTCCAAGCCGTCGAGGAGAGGTAACAATTTTTGTTCGGCGAGCCATTTTTTGCCCGCAGCGGGAGAGATGCCGTATTTGTAGTGAAGTTGAGCAATTAACCAATCGGCGATCGCCCCGGATTCGACTTTCCACGATCCGAGTTCAAACAACACTGGTAGAGGCAAACTAGCATCTTTTTGGGCGCGGGAAACTAACACCAGAGCCAATTCTAGCAGGGTCGTGGTTTTGCCGGAACCCGTCGCTCCCAAAATGACCAATTTGCCACCGCTGCGATCGAACACTTTAGAAATGCTAGCTTTGGGAGGAAGGCGAAAACTCGGACGGTTGCCGGCTTTCACTTCCACATCCCAACACCGGCTAGCACCCAGAGGCTGCGAGTCTGGGCTGAAGTTAGCCAGCACAGCAGCGTGCAAAGACTGCGCGAGCCCTGCTTGAACTTCGTGCTTCACCTCCTCCAACAATCGATCGCGGGGCGGTTGTAATCTCAGAGGAATCAATTTTGACATTTTATGTACCTCGCGCTGAACGCTTACCTTGCTAGATTTGCGCGCAAATAACCCAGAGCAAGATTACCATCAGTACAGGTGTCCAGTATATATTGACTGAAATTGTTGCGGCAATTATCCATCTGAAATTTTAGATAAAAATCCTGACGCGGCGGCTTGTACTAGGTATTTCCACTATAAATTGACTGGCGATCGCGCCAACTCCGAAACAAAAATTATTAGTATAAATACAGAGAGGTCAATTATGTCATTTACCAACAGTCAAATCATCACAGTCAGCTTAGCAGGACTGGCAACAGCGGTGGGAGTCGCTGCTGCAACTATACAGTCTGGCGCGATGAAACAATCCAATCCCCCGCTTGTAGAATCCCCAGCAGCCACCGGAAACCCGATTTCACTCGCCCCGACGAACAATCCCGAATCTGTGCAACCAGAACC
>NZ_JADEXD010000003.1 GCF_015207285.1 Tychonema sp. LEGE 07203
GTTTTGCCCGATCGCCCCGGATGCGTCTGAGGTCGGTTTGGGAGAAACTTGGAGGTTTTGGGCGATCGTCCCCGCTCCGTCCTGTTTCCGAGGCTCTACTGCGACCCAGGCGGGCGTTACTGCCACTTCTGAAGGGGGGAGCTGGCTGTCTGGTTGTACCTCTTGCAGCGCGTTTTGACTGCTAGGGGCGGGGGATGGGTTGGATGCTAGCTCGGGTTTGAGTTGAAAACCTGCGGGCAAAACCGGGTCTGGCGGGTCTGTGACTCGGTTTGGCGGTTCGCGGTCGTCTTCTCCTCTGGCAGGGGCCGCCACTATTTTTAGGGCTTCGGCTTTGCTGCTTTTAGCTGCAAAGCGGTTTTGAGGAGGATTTTGGGTTAATTCTGGAACCGCGCCGGGTAATTCGATCGACGGGGCCGGGGGAACCGCAGCCAAACTGTCCTCTGCTGATTCAGAGTAGGATGTTTGGCCGCTGGCCGAATTTGATAATCCGAATGTTGCTGAGACAGTAAGAACTGCCACCAATACAGCAGATAAGCGCATTTTTGTTCACTTTTTTGGAATCCACACACCACATTAGTCATCAGTCATCAGTCATCAGTCATTAGTTATTGAGTCGGTTGAATTTGTCGCTGACTGCTAACTGCTGACTGCTGAGTGCTGAATGTCCGTGACAAACTGTGCAATTGTAGCGCATTGTTAAGTGCTCTAGATTTTCTGAGCTAGAACCCGCTGCAGAACTTGCTGGTAAGCGGTTTCTACCGATCCCAAGTCGCGGCGGAATCGGTCTTTGTCCATAACGCGCGCGTCGGGGTCAGTTTCTGTGTTGTCCCACAGGCGGCAAGTGTCAGGACTGATTTCGTCGGCGAGAATCAGATTTTGATGTTGGTCGATGCCGAATTCTAGTTTGAAGTCTACCAGGGTGATGCCGCACTGGGTGAAAAAATCTTTAAGTATTTCGTTAATTTCGCGGGCGGCGATTTCTAGTTGGTCTACTTGTTCCGGGGTGGCTAGCTGCATTAACAGCAGTCGGTCGCGGGTCAGCAGCGGGTCTCCCAAATCATCGTTTTTGTAATAAAATTCAACTAGCGGCGGATTGACAACTGTACCGATCGCAATTCCGGTTTGTTTGCACAAACTGCCCGCAGCGATGTTTCTGACTACAACTTCTAATGGCAAGATTCGGACGCGGCAGACGCGCATTTGGTTGGGCGCTGGCGTGTCTATAAAGTGGGTTGGTATGCCTTTGGCTTCTAACATCCGAAACAGGTGGGCTGATACGGCATTGTTGATTTCGCCTTTGCCCGCAATGCTGCCGCGTTTCTGGGCGTTAAAGGCTGTGGCGTCGTCTTTGAAGTGGGTCAGCAAAATTTCGCCCTCTTCGGTGGAGTAGAGGATTTTGGCTTTGCCTTCGTAGAGTTTGCGTCCGGCTGACATGGCGATTCATAATGTAGATAAGTTTCACATTTTACAGTAGCTGTCTGAGGGAATTATTGGCGAGTTTTTCGTTTTCGGCAACCCCGCTCGCGCCCCTGACCAAAGCACAATATAGATGAGACCTGCACTTGTTCGCTATCCCCCGCGCCCAAAAACCGGTAACGCGCTGCCTGCTCCAGTCTCGGATCTCCCCCAATTTTAGAATAAAGTCCAAGCTGCAAGTAAATCTCAAATCCAAAACCTTCAATGCCCCGATCGGCTGACTGAACCTCCGGACGGTCAGCGGCCATCAAAAAACATCTACAAAAAGGCTGATTTATGGAAGACAAAAAAATTCATATCCTCTTGGTAGAAGATGACGAAGTAGATGTAATGAACGTCCGGCGAGCTTTCAAAAAAAGTAACATCCTCAATCCCCTATACATCGCTGCCAACGGATTAGAAGCTCTGGCAATATTGCGCCAAGAAAAAATAGAGCCTGCAATGCCTCAAGCGCGCCGGTTGATTTTGCTAGACTTGAATATGCCGAGAATGAACGGCATCGAGTTTTTGCGAGAATTGCGGCAAGATGAAAATTTGAGGTCGATTCCGGTGATTGTTCTCACAACTTCTAATGAAGATAGAGATAAAGTAGAAGCTTATAATTTGAATGTAGCTGGCTATATTCTGAAACCGGTCACTTTTTCTAATTTTGTGGAAGTTATGGCTACCCTCAACAAATACTGGATGCTGAGCGAAATTCCCTAAATTATGAAAAGATTAACACCAAAATTCAAAAGAGGGTTTGATATTTTTTTAGAGGTGTATTTGTTCGATCGCTTTTTGTATGCCCTAGCTGTTTCGGATTAATTCCAAATTCGGTTATTATGGACAAACTTATTAAAATTTTGATAGTCGATGACGATGAAGTCGATCGGATAGCGGTAAAACGCTCCCTCAAGTCCGCTGGCGTTTGGGCAGAAGTTACCGAAGCAGAAGATTGTGCCGATGCCCTGGCCAAACTCTCGATCGGCAAAAAGTCTACCCGGGCGATCGATAAACTCTCCGCACCCGATAATTTTCAACCTTTAAGCGAGTTGGAAGAAACAAAAAATTTGCTGGTATCAAATCAGATATTTGACTGCAAATTTGACTGCGTGTTCCTCGACTACGGCTTGCCGGACGGAGACGGACTGAGTTTGGTGAAAGATGTACGAAAAACTGGGTTAAAAGTTCCCTTAATTGTGCTCACAGGTCAAGGCGACGAACAAATTGCGGTGGAATTGATGAAGGCTGGAGCTTCTGATTATATCGCTAAAGGCAAGATGTCTCCAGAAAGTTTGTCGCGCAGTTTGTTCAACGCCATTCGCGTTTACCGCGCCGAATCTCAGGCCTTTCATACCAGTCAAAAATTCAAGGAAAGCGAGGAACGGTACAGGTTAGTTTTGGAGGGAGTGAATGACGGAATTTGGGATTGGGATTTAAGTAAAAATGAGGTTTATTGGAACGATCGCCTTTTGGAAATTATCGGTTTGTCGCGAGCTCGATTTGGCAGCACTATGGATGCTCTCTACAGCCGCCTGCACCCAGAGGACAAGGACGGCATCGTTAGGGCGATCGCTGCTCACTTAGAGCAAGAAATTGACTACAATGTAGAATTCCGGCTGCTGCACTCATCCGGTGCTTACCGCTACTGCACTTCTCAAGGAAAAGCTCAGCGAAATTCCCAAGGAAAAGCGGTGCGGATGGCCGGGATGATTAGCGACATTACCGATCGCAAACAAGCCGAAGACGCTCTAGAAAGAGAACGGCAGCAACTCAAACAAATTATTACCTGCGTGCCCGTAGCAATGGCGATGTTCGATACCCAAATGCGCTATTTAGCTAACTCTCACAAATGGCTGACTCAATTTAATTTAGAGTGGCAAACCCTGACAAATCTTAGTCATTACGAATTGTTTCCAGATACGCCGGATCGCTGGAAAGTATTGTATCAAGAAGTGCTCAAAGGCGATATAGTTTCTGTCAGCGAAGATGCTTGGGAACGAGCAGACGGCTCTGTTTTGTATTTGCGCTGGGCCGCTCACCCTTGGTACAATCCCGACGGGAAAGTAGGGGGAATTGTGATGGTAGCCGACAAAATCAATGAGTTGGTGGAAGCGCGAGAAACTGCCCTAGAAGCGAGCAGGGAAAAGTCGCAATTTTTGGCGAACATGAGTCACGAAATTCGCACTCCGATGAACGGGGTTTTGGGCATGGCTCAATTGCTGCTGCGCGCTCCTCTGGAACCGAAACCGCGGGAGTGGGTTCAAACTATTTACCGCAGCGCCGAACATTTGCTGAGCGTGATTAATGATATCCTCGATTCCTCTAAGATAGAAGCCGGAGAAATGCGGCTGAAAAAGGCTGACTTTGATTTAGATAGCTGCCTGGAATCTGTGATAGAAATGGTAGCACCTTTGGCAGAGGAAAAAAATCTTGAATTGAATATTTTAGTTGACAGTACAGTGCCGAGAAAGTTGGTGGGGGACTTAGGCAGGTTGAAGCAAATTTTGCTGAATTTGACGGGGAATGCCATAAAATTTACCGATGGCGGTCAAGTTTTCGTTCACGTGAGTGTCAAGCGGGGCGATCTAGTTGCAGACGGCAGACAAGGGGCAAGTTTGCTATTTTCGGTGCGCGATACAGGCATTGGAATTTCGCCGGAAGGGCAGACAAAGCTCTTTCAATCTTTTTCTCAGGTAGACGCTTCTCTTACTAGGCTGCACGGCGGCACAGGTTTGGGTTTGGCGATTTGTAAGCAGTTAGTGGAGATGATGGGCGGCTCGATCGGGGTTCGCAGTTTTCTCGGCAAAGGTTCGACTTTTTGGTTTGCTGTACCTTTGGAAAAACAGTTGCAAGTTGAGCCTCAATTGCCCGAACTTGCGGGCAAGAAGCTGTTAGTAGTCTCTGCAAACGCTTTGAAGAGGGCGGCGGTGCGATCGATCGCTAAAAGTTGGGGTGTTCGCTGCGACGAGGCAGAAACTGCTGCTGCTGCTTTGACTTGGTTGCAAAATGTTCGGGGCGGGATTTCTGTGGATTCGACATCAGGGGAAAAACCCTGCGATGCGCTGCTTGTGGATTTGCAAATGCCGGATTTGGATGCCGAGGAATTTGGTTCGCAAGTGCGATCGCTCTCAACAGTTTGCTCCTTAATCGCCATGACTGCTTTGCGGGAACAGCCGAAAGCTGAAGCGCTTTGCAGTACAGGTTTTAGTGGCTATTTGATCGATCCCGTGCTGCCTTCCCGCCTGCTTGAGGCTTTGCTGGCCCCGATTCAGGAAAGGGGAGAGTTTGACAGCTTGGAGACTGCTAATACTGGCAATTTCCCAGCAGTTAATACTAAATATGTTACTCCCAATTCGCCGTCACCGCTGAGAATTTTGCTGGCGGAAGACCACCCGATCAATCAACAAGTTATAGTCGAACAGTTGGCAGCTTTAGGCTATCGTGCTGACTCTGCCGCCAACGGTCAAGAAGCGCTGGATTTGCTGGTCCAAAACAGCTACGATCTAGTGTTGATGGACTGTCAAATGCCTGTACTTGACGGTTACGCAACGGCGAAAAAGTTGAGGGAACAAGAAAAGGGCGATCGGCATACCTTTGTGATTGCTTTAACAGCTCACGCTATGCCGGGAGAACGAGAAAAGTGTCTGGCGGCGGGGATGGACGATTATCTCAGCAAACCTGTAGATTTAGATGCTTTGGCAGCGGCGCTGAAAAAGTATGAAGCCCAAAACGCTCATTTTAAAAATAACTATGGAGTTCAAAGTATTAATTTGGCAGAACCGGAGATAGCGGTAACGTATTATACAGAAACCTCCCAAAAAGTAGAGGTGGCCGCTGTGCCGGCACCAAGGGCGATCGCGCTTCAAACTTGGGAACACGGAGACTGTGACGGACTGTTCGACAAAAGCAGATTAGAGCAACTAGGACGAGTTAATATTAAATTGCCCGATCGACTGTTGCAAGCATTTGTAGGAAACGCGCAAGCCGATGTGGCTGCTGCCAAAATAGCCGTAGAAGCTAAAGATTGGTCAACTGTAGAATATCAAGCACACCGTCTCAAAGGAACTGCTGCAAACGTGGGAGTTGCTCTGATGTCAGATTTAGCCGCACAATTAGAGAATCATGCGCGAAGCTTTCAATCTGAACCCGCAGCGGCTCAATTGTCAACTATTGAGGTAGTTCAAAAAATATTAGTGAGTTTGTCCAGTCATTTAGCCCGGGTTCAAGAATTTGTAGAAACTCGAATGTTTAGTTAATATGTTAGTAGTCGTCGGCGATTGAAATCGCGCCTACAAAAACGAAGTCCACTCCTAGCGGACTAATATCGTTGACCGTTGCAGCGGAATAATAAAATCGAGTCAACAATCAACAGTCAGTAGGGGCGGTGCCCCCGTGCCCGCCCTCTTAACAGTCAACAATCACCTGACGGTACAACCGGAATTGATATAACAAATAAATCCTTTCTTTCTTCACTCTGTGTCCTCTGCGTTCTCTGCGGTTAATTAAAAAAATCAATTAATTTAGCTATGACCTACGATATCAGTAACAACCCTATTTTAGATACCAAACCATTAGAAAACGATCGAGAACTGCTAACACCTTTGATAGCTTTTGCTCGAGAAATTTTATTGCACGAACAAGAGGCAGAACCTCCGGAATTGCATTACCAATCTCTGCCAGATAACGGGAGAGTAGCCGTAAAATGTATTGTAGAAAAAATAGCTCGCTGCTGTCGGGAAAGCCAAATTGGCAAAAAATTACCGACAGCTTTTTACATTCACGTTTCTGCCTTGTCAGCGCTCAACCCTGTCCTCGCAATTTACGAAAATTGTGCCAGACAAAATCTCGAAAACATTGATGAAGCAACTTTAGTTAAATTTTCGCTCCAGCAACCTAAAATATCTTATCTTTTTTACCCGGATTTCGACACAGACGCTCACCCTGCTTTGCAAACCAGCATCCAAATTAATCTCGAAACAGGCGAAGTTAAATGTTTCGATTACAGCAACAGCGAAAATCCCCCGGTTTTGCACCGCAAGGAAACTTTTGTGACTGCGGATTATCCAAATTACCAGAAGTTTGCTCGACTGACTCGCTGCGAGGAAGGATGGGGATTGCTTGACAATACTAGCGCGATCGGAACTCGCGACGGTTGGCTGAAATATTTGGGATATTGCGGTGTAGAAATTCAAGATCATGCTGTTGTCGAACGTTCGCAACAGGAGAATAGCAAGCTTTCACTTCCCAAAATTGAGCGGCACAAAGCTGCAATGGTACGCAATTCTTTATCTAAACCTTTGCGCCTGGTTTTGGAGTCTGATTTGTTTGTGGATGGGATGACTTTTTTTGATTACGGTTGCGGCTACGGCGGGGATGTTAAACATATTGCCGGAGAGGGTTATGTTGCTGCGGGTTGGGATCCGTACTATCAGCCGGATACTCCGCGAATTCAGGCAAATATTGTGAATATTGGTTATGTAATTAATGTGATTGAATCTTTGGGGGAAAGGCGAGAAGCTTTGTTGAATGCTTGGGAATTAACTAAGAATTTATTGGTTGTGGCGGCTCAGGTTTTGATTGATGATGGCGATAAAGGTCAAATTGCTTATGGGGATGGGGTGATTACTTCTCGGAATACTTTTCAGAAGTATTACTCTCAGGAAGAGTTGAAAATTTATATTGACCAAGTTTTGAATGTTGATGCGATTCCTGTGGCTTTGGGGATTTATTTTGTGTTTCGGGAGGCGGCGGAGGGTGAGGGTTTTCGGGCTTCTCGGTTTCGATCGCACTTATCGACTCCCAGAGTGCGATCGCAAGTCAAGCGTTTTGAGGATTATGCGGAAATGCTGGCTCCTTTGATGGCTTTTGTGAGCGATCGGGGCCGTCTGCCGGTGAAAGGCGAATTAGCTGAAGAATCGACAATTAAGCAGGAATTTCACAGTTTTAACCGCGCTTGGAGGGTGATTTTGCAAGCGACGGATGCGGATGATTGGGAGAAAATCGCCGACAAGCGCCGCCAGGATTTGCTAGTATATCTCGCTCTCAACCGTTTGGGCGATTCCCTACAGGATAGCGACGCGGTGCGTCCTTCGATGCGCCGACTCCCGGCTCAAATCCGCAATGACATCAAAGGTTTGTTTGACAACTATCAAAAAGCTTGCACTTTGGCAGATTTAATGCTGTACAGTTTGGGCAAGGCTGATATTGTTGCTGACTGCTGCGAAGATAGCGCGATCGGCTACAAACAACCCGGTTCCCTTTCTGTTCACGTCTCATGTTTAGAAGAACTAGACCCTTTGCTGCGACTCTACGAAGGCTGCGCCAACCGCACAATTGGCAGGCTTGACGGCGCGACAATTATCAAATTTCACGCTCGCAAACCTCAAATTTCCTATTTATTTTATCCCGATTTTGACATTAACCCGCATCCAGCCCTCCACACGGCTATGCACATACATTTGCGCGATCTTTCTGTCAGCTATCAAGACTATTCTAATTTCTCCAACCCACCAATTTTAGTTAAAAAAGAAGCTTTTGTCAATCCTAATTATCCCCATTACGAAAAGTTTGCGAAACTCAGCCGCCAAGAGGAAAAGTTGGGGATTTTTGATAAGTCGGGTGGATTCAAGCAGTGGGAATGGGTGCAGTGTTTGGAGGAAAATTGTGTCAGGATTAAGGGGCATCGCTTGTTTTGGCGATCGGATGCTGACCCGGAAAAATTGAAAATGCTGAAAACAAATGCGTCGGAACGCCAGCATAAAAAGATTGAGGTTAATGCGGGAAAGAGTGAAGGAACCGCAGAGGGCGCAGAGGGCACGGAGGATGGAAAAGAAGAGGGATGGGAAGTTATATCTTTAAGAAGCGAATAGAGAAATTGGCGATTGAAATCGCTTATACACAAAATGTGTGGCAAAGTAAAGTAAATTAGTAAAAGCGACTGAACTAAGCCATTAGGTCGCTTTTGTTGTTTCTTATAACAGAATTTCTACACTGTGTTCACCAAGAATCCAGAAGGGACAGGTTCATTACCTCCTGAATGACCTTGAGAAATTGACGTAAAACAATGGACGAATCTTCTTGTCGCCAAACAACAGCAATCTGCCGGTTTAGGGCTGCATTTTGGAGCGATCGATAAACGACTCCCTCACGGTGCAGCGTTTGAACATGGTTGGGCAAGATAGATACACCAACGCCTGCTGCAACTAAGCTAAGCAGTGTGACAACTCCAGTTACTGTGACAGTTCGATTGATTTTCGGTTCAAAGCCAGCCTCCCGACAAAGAGTGACAACTTTTTCATAGAAGGGCAATACATCAAGGGAAGGTAAGACGATCTCATCGTCTGCTAGTGCTTGTAGAGAAATTTTACTTTGGTCAGCAAGGGCGTGGGTGGTTGGCAACGCGACAACGAAATACTCTTCAAGAATGGGTCGAAAACTCAAGGCTGGATCGTTCTGCTCAAAGCTGGGAGAGCGTTGAAATATCACGTCTAATTGATGGTTCTCGAGCATCTGAATCTCATCCTGAATCGTGACTTCATACAGTTCTAGCTGCACCTTTGGAAACCGTTGCTGAAACTCTTGCACTACCTCAGGCAAAATAGTGTTTGCAATGGAATTGTTCATGCCGATGATTAAACGCCCTATTTCGCCCTGACTGGCCTGTCGTGCATAAGAAACCGCTCGATTGAGATGAATTAACGCTTGCTGCGCTTCTACCAGGAAAGCTTGACCCGCTTCAGTTAACTGAATCGGACGTTTGCTGCGATCGAACAGTTTTACTGCCAACGTTTTCTGATGGGTACTCAACAATTCTTCAAGCGCCTGAATTCTCTGACTGAGGGGAGGTTGCTTAATTCCTAAACGCTTTGCTGCCTCGCTGAAGTTGTTGTCAGCCTGCACCACTGCGATGAAGTAGCAAATCTGTCGAAGCTCAAACTGACTCAGATGCTGGAACTCCATACCCATCCTTACTATATTTTCAAGCATATTTTGTTATGCACTTCTTATCTCATAGCATATAAAGACTTGCTGGACTGGCCGATCGGGCACAGATACGCACCTCAAGTGCTGTACCTTTGACCTCTGGGCCAAGACAACGCCTACCCTAAAGGAGAATTTTATGAAGGTAAATTCAACGATCGCCACTACATCCAGTCGTCTCAATCGGGAAATTGAATTACCACCTGAAGTCGAAGTGCAAAAGCAGGCAATCAGTGAAAGAACGATCGCCTATTGTAACAAATCGCTCGATCGCAGCCGATTTTTCAGCCTGCTTAAAGACGGAGAAATCACCCCGTCCATCATGCAGTATGCCTTCCTACAGTACCAATTTTGGCGGGATCGTCTGCATCAGTGGTTTGGATTGTGCATCGTCAAAGCAGGAAGTTGCACTGACCCGGATCAGAAAGCAGCAATCATGTCCCTAGCCGATCACACATTCACAGATTTGCAGGATGGTCATAATGAGATGTATTTGGAATTTCTCCACAATCTTGGACTGAGTGATGCTGAAATCAAGGCATCTTGTCGGAGCGCGGCTACAGTATCCTATGAGCGCTCATTCTTTGACGACTTCGGCTATGGAACGAATAACTTCTACGAAGCACTGGCAGCGCTCAGCGGGCGAGAGCTATGCGTGGCAGTACGCAATGTAAGAATTCTCCAGTATTATTTCGATGCCCGCAGCATGAAGCACCCAACCTGGCTAACATTGCACGCGGAATTGGAGGTCGATCATTTTCATGATGCCATTCGTCCGGTGCTGATCCGTTACGGTGAGGATTCAGCGAAGATTGCCGATCTTATGAAGGCAGTCGAGCAGGGGATCGATCGACATTTGCAATATTTCGAGGAGCTGCTGCATGAATACGAATCCCGGTAGTTCTACGAAAATCATAAAAAAGTAATGATGAACTATAGGTGTGAACAAAATACCAGGTTGCACCAATGCGGCTCTCCAATGACTTCGAGAATGCCAAATTTTTTCACTAACCGAGTATGAATAAACAACACATACAAAAACTCCTTGAGTCAACCCAAGAACTATTTCTGACGACTCATAAACACGTAGTTGACGAGATTGTGAAACGGAATGGTTACTTTTTCCCTTTCGGTATTGGAGTATCAACAGACGCAGAGTATATTGTAGCTGGAATAGAAAATCCAGATCCAGTACAGGCATTGAGTTTTGCAATTCAAGCACTCAAGGATTTTGCACGGCGGGGAAAGCTTATTGCTGCTGCCACCTGTTTCGCTGGAAAGATTCAGATGCCACAGAATGATGACTTACTTGATGTGATAATTATCGTCCTTGAGAACTCGACAAAAACCGCTATTAAATGTTGTAGAACTTATCGCAAGACAGCAAGTAATTGGGAATTTGGGGCCGTGACATACAAGGTTGGAGAACCAATAATTTTTGATTGCTTGTGAAGTAGCTTAAATTTGATTGATGACAGTATCGTATATCTTACGTACAGCAAGCTAACAACGCAGTGGAGCGAACGGGGAAGATTCGTTTCATTTCTCTTAGCTACCGCTCACTTTTGCCGTTATACCAACAGTAAAAGTCCGTTAAACTTATCTGTTTTCTGCCAGAATTTAGCAAGAAAAATCGATGTATCGGTATTGGTTTACTTGATGGACGAGTTGTAGTTGTTGTCTGCGCGGAGCCTGATGAGGAAACAGTTCGCATTATCTGATTGCGAAAGTCACTGTCCCCTGAACGCAGACGCTATGAACAATACCTCAAAAACCGATTGGGCTAGAATCGACGCAATGAGCGATGAAGATATCGATACCTCAGATATTCCACCGCTATCGGAGGAGTTCTTTACTAGAGCGCAATTGCGAATGCCTCAGTCGGCTATTACTATGCTAGTTCAAGTCGATCCTGAAACATTTGCTTGGTTTCAGACACAAGGAGAAAGTGCCCAACAGCAAATGTCTGTGGCACTTAGGATTTATGCAGATGCACACAAAACCTATCCTGCATTCGTAGCAAAGCCAGCATAGCGACAGCTATAATTATAGTTAAGGCAAAGATCGAGGAAAAGTGGTAATCATGGTAGTCCATCAACCCCTCTAAAGCAAAGAAGAATTTGCTCAACGTGGCGATCGCATTTACCAAACTCAAATACGCTCACAAATCGAATCGGGCAATCAAGGCAAAATTGTAGCGATCGACCTTGAAACAGGAGATTTTGAACTTGATGCGAGTGAAATAGCTGCTTGCTATCGCCTTGAATCTCGTCACCCAAATGCTCAAATCTGGATTTTTCGGGTTGGCTATCGTCACGTTCGCCGATTCGGTGGACGAACCAAGAAATCTGTATGATTCCAGGAATCGTCAATGCTGATTTTAACCGATAATCTCGCTTTCAATATGTGACTCTGATGGGAAAATTCACACAGGTGAGGCGATTTTAGACACGGGTTTTAATGGTTGGCTTTCATTACCTCCAGATTTGATTACTCAGTTGAATTTGAGATGGAAAAGGCGAGGACGCGCCATTTTCGGCGATGGTAGTGAATGCGTTTTTGATATATACTAAGCTATTGTAGTTTGGGATGGAGATTATCTGACAATCCCAATTGATGAAGCGGATTCAGAACCTCTTGTTGGAATGTCATTGATGGAAGGCTATCAACTCCTGGTTCAAGTCTTTGAAGGAGGGAACATAGAACTCCGCAAAGTAACTAGCCAAGAGTGACAGCACTACGAGGAGGAACAGGCATGGAAGCAGAGTATGATTTTAGTCAGGGTAAGCGAGGGGCGATCGATCTAAAATTACCTGCGAAAACTTTGTTGATAAGCGTTTACAATTCAGGCTGTAGCATTCCTAGCGGTTGATATGGAAGAATACTTAAAAGTGAGTGAAGTTATTGATTGGCAGCATCCCGAAATTAGGGAATGTGCTAAACAAATCGCATCGGGACATCAGACACCAAGGGCGATCGCCAAAGCGTGTTTTGAGTGGGTTAGAGATGAAATTCGTCACAGTTATGACTATCAAATGAGTCCTGTTACCTGTCGAGCTTCAGATGTTCTTCAGCACAAAACAGGTTATTGCTATGCGAAAAGTCACTTGTTAGCAGCGTTACTAAGAGCAAATGATATTCCGGCAGGTCTTTGTTACCAGCGGTTGAGTATTGATGATAAAGGTGCGCCTTACTCATTGCACGGTTTCAATGCCATTTATTTACCTGAAGTTGGTTGGTATCGGGTTGATGCCAGAGGTAACAAAGAAGGAGTAAACGCTCAATTCAATCCACCTCAAGAACAGTTAGCGTTTAAGATTCAGTTTCCTGAAGAAGCAGATTTTCCAGCCATATTCTCAGAGCCGCTTCCAGTCGTTATAGAAGCATTGCAAGGACAGAATACATGGGACGATCTGCTTCGCAATCTCCCAGACATTTCGTTGGAGTCCGCGAAGAGTTATGGTCTGCTATGATACACATCGAATCCTGCTTTGGGCAGGCGCAGCGTTTTGAATTGTTCGCGGGGCAAAAGAGCCGCAATATTCGTCTTTATGAGCGACTCGGATACAAGCTATTCAAGAGTGAAAAAATTCATGGAAAAACACAAGTGATATCAAATCCTCTCTTCATCGGAATAGTAAGTTCAGGCGTTGACTGTTGACTGTTAACCGTTAACAGTTAACATCATGTATGAGTGCAACCGGAATTGATATGAAAGGCTCCAACAAGCAGCACAGGCTGTGGCAGTAGTTTGAAAACGATCGTTTTTTGCAGACAACGTATTGACATTGTAAATACATTTTACCTATACTAGGGAGCATGAATGTATACTTCGTGCTCAATGGCATTACCTTTGTATGGGATGACTCAAAAGCGCGGATCAATCCCATAAATCATGATGGGGTTACTTTTCAACAAGCTGCTGAATCCTTCTTTGACCCATTTCTAGTTGTCGTTGATGCCAGCCGCAATGAGGAAGCGCGTGATGCTGTGATTGGACTAGATAGTCGGTGGAATCTACTGTATGTGGTTCACATTGAGCGTGAAGAGAATGTCATTCGGATTATTTCAGCACGTAAAGCAACTCGTCAGGAGAGGGCAGAGTATGAAGGTTGAAGCATTAAAGCAGCGATTAGATCGCAACCGTCCAATGACTAGCGTAACAATCCGTATGCCCGAAGATGTTGTGGAAGATTTAAAAAAAGTTGCACCATTGTTGGGTTTTTCGGGTTATCAGCCATTAATTCGTGCTTATATCGGTCAAGGTTTGCGCGTTGATTTAGAACGATTTGAGAGCGAGACAGTCACAGCCTTAGTAGCAAGTTTGAAGCGTCGAGGTGTCAGCGATGCAGTGATTGATGAGGCGTTAAAGGAAGTCGTTGATGCTAAATCATGTTAATTGTGTCTAGCCAGCAGTACAAAAAGGCGATCGATCCGACAGTACCTGGGAAAACTCCCATCGCAATCTTGTTAGATGATGAGGTTTTAGCTAAGCGAAAGAGACTGACTGAGTTTGTGAGTTCGCAAGGGCGATCGCCGATCGCGAGAAAGAAGGATTTGGAAAATGGCTAAGAATCATATAGAACTTAGAAGGAAAAGATACTTCAAGCTCAGTTCACATATCGCTCAGTTGGATAATGCACAATTGCGCTCTCTGTTTGACAATAGTGAGTCGAATAAGTCGATCGCGGGTTGGGGAAGAAATCACACCATCGTCCTTGGGCAATCCAAGGTCTTTGTGAAACTTGTTCCAGTTACTAACATTGAATATGACAACCTGTTCTCCACCAGAAACCTCTATGACCTGCCGACTTACTGTAATTACGGCTTCGGTTCCACTGGTTTTGGGGTCTTCCGCGAACTCGTGACCCATATCAAGACAACCAACTGGGTATTGGAGGGGGCGATCGCCACTTTCCCACTGATGTACCATTATCGGATTATGCCGTTCTCCGGGCGGCGTGCGGATCTGGATAGGTCGCGTCTAAAAGGTTATGTGGAATACTGGGGCAATAGTGAGAACGCTGGGAATTATCTGGTAGATAGAGCGAACGCCAACTATGAGTTGGTTCTGTTCCTAGAGTATATACCGCACGTTCTGGAAACATGGCTGCGGGAAAACCCCAACAAACTTCAGAAACCCCTGGATGACTTACGCAGGACGATCGACTTTTTGAGAACGCAGGGAATCATCCACTTCGACGCGCATTTTCACAACGTCCTTACCGACAGCGAGCAAACATATTTAACCGATTTTGGTTTGGTCCTTGACAAGAGTTTTGCACTAACAAAAGATGAAGAATCTTTCTTTAAGCAGAACAGATTTTACGACTACGGAGAAGTCCTGCGGAATCTTGGCCACATGATTGGATCGTCATACGATCTATGTTCGGAAAATGATCGACGCAGGATAATAGAAAAATATCGCATAAAAGCAGACTTGCAACCTTATGAATTGCGGTCTATATTACTAGATAACATCGAGCAAATAAATGCTGATGGGGACATAAAGTTAGATGATTTCTATGTTGTCAGCATCGTCAAATACCGCAGCATCATTGCGCTGATGCAAGACTTCTTTTGTGATATGTGGGGAAATAAGAAGAAGGACACGAAACTCGATCGCGCAAAACTACGGCTGCTGCTCAAAGAGACGGGATTTCTACCTAGTGTTGAATCCCACGGCGGATAAATAGAGCGTCCAATGTCGATAAAGGGTTCTATGGCATACTAGATTGAGTAGATAGGCTTGCGATCGCAAAGATATTGCTACAATAGCCGTATAACTCTATCTTGGTAAAAAATTATATGATCTCCCAACAGATTGAAGACCCATCTCGACACCTCGAATCGCGAGTTGCAACTTTAGAAACAGAACTAGCACAGATGAAACAGATGCTATCTGTATTCGTTCAGAAAAAATCTCCTTGGTGGCTAAAAGTTGCTGGTAGCTTTGAACAGGATCCTACCTTTGACGAAGCAGTTCGCCTCGGACAAGAATGGCGTAAGTCTGCTGAATAGCTCAGTACCTCCTGATGATGTATATTCTTGACACCGACCATCTCAGCTTCATCCAGCGCAATGGGCAAGAGGGAAAGCAAATCTTAGCAAGACTGGCAGTTATAGAAGAACTGGAAGTTGCAGTGACTGTAATTACCTACGAAGAACAAGTTAGAGGACGGCTCAATTTCCTGTCCAAAGCAAGAACATTAGATGAACAAATCTTGGCTTATACCAATTTTAAAAAAGAATGCAACAGTGTTCTTGTCCCCCCCCTTTACAAGGGGGGGCTAGGGGGGGTCGAAGAGTGTTGCACGATTTTAGAAAAATGGTATTATCAAGGACTACAGCAACTTGCACTCGACTATCAATCTATCGTGATTATTCCTTTTGAACGTGCGGCGGCTTTGGAGCATCAACGCCTCCGAAAAATGTATCCGCGTCTCGGAAATATGGATTTGAAAATTGCCGCCATTACTCTAATTAACAACGCAACCTCGATCGCCCGTAATAAGTCAGATTTTGGACAAGTCTTAGAGTTACGAATAGAAGACTGGTCAGCCGCTTACAATCAATGAGTTCGTCAGTTTGTCTGTATTACAGGACTTATACACGCGGGCCAAAAACCCGGTTTATGCCTCAATATCTCAAGAGAGAAACCGGGTTTTTTTGGGTAAGTCCTGTTAAGCAAACTTAATTTTCAAATAATCATCCTCCATCTTCGCCCCCGAAGGTTGCAGCGCGGCTAAAGCTTGCGGCAAAACCATATTGCGGCGGTGATTCCCAATCCGAACATTCAACTCATCTCCGGTTTTGCTCAACTGAATTTGATCCTTAGCAATTCCCGGCAAATACAGTTCTAGAACATATTGATTGTTGTCCTGAACAATCTTAATCGTATTTTCTGTGTAATAAACTTTGCTGGGATCTTCATCGGCATAAAGCGTTTCTTTCAAGCGTTCCAAAGCCGGCAAACCGCACATTTCCTCGGAATAAAGCGGCACTTCTTTTACGGGCAGCGGCCGAAAATTTTCGTGAATTTCCTGCTTGTACTGCTGCTGGTTCTCTTTCCAACGCTTGAAAAATGGATCGGTTACTTCTTCGGGAATAATCCGGTTGGCGACAATTAAATCTGTGGCAACATTGTACAAACTCAAATAGGCGTGAGCGCGCAAAGATTCTTTAATTACCATTTTTTCAGGATTAGTAATTAACCTTACCGAAGTTACGGTATTGTCAGTTAAAATCTTTTCCAAAGCTTCTATTTGTTCGTAAAATTCGTAAGGTGCGTCCATCACCTCTTTGTCCGGTAAAGAAAAACCGGCAATCGGTCGAAAAATCGGTTCTACCAAAGGTCTGAGGGCGGCTGATATGCCTTGCAAAGGCTTGTAAAATTTTCTCATGTACCAGCCGCCAACTTCCGGCAAACTTAGCAGTCGCAATGCTGTACCTGTCGGAGCAGAGTCGATAATTAAAACATCATATATTCCCTCGTCGTAATGCCGCTTCATCCGCACTAAACCGAAGATTTCGTCCATTCCTGGCAAGATGGCTAATTCTTCAGCTTGCACGCCTTCGAGTCCCTGCGCTCGCAAAACTTGAGTAATGTAGCGCTTAACGGCTCCCCAATTACCTTCTAATTCCCTGAGAGCGTCTAATTCTGCTGCCCACAAATTCGGTTTTACCTGTCGCGAATCGTGCCCGAGTTCCATGTCGAAGCTGTCGGCTAAGGAGTGGGCGGGATCTGTGCTCAGCACTAGGGTTTTGTATCCCAATTCGGCACACCGCAGCCCAGTCGCAGCGGCTACGGAGGTTTTGCCAACGCCGCCTTTTCCGGTCATTAATATTAAGCGCATTGATTGTTTAGCTCGCCTGAAAGTTCCTTACTTATATATTGTAATGGAATGTAACAAAAATTAATTTGTTGGGTAATTAATTTGGTCGATCGCCCGCCGGACACCGCAAATTGTCGGCGATGCACGAAATCGGTGCGATGTCAACATCAACAAGTGTGGCGAGTTTCTTTGATAGGATATCGCACTCGGAGAAACCGGAGAAACCGGGTTTCTATCAATATCTAGTTGGAGACGAAAATCTCGAAGCAGAAACCCGGTTTCTTTGATAGGATATCGCACTCGGAGAAACCGGAGAAACCGGGTTTCTATCAATATCTAGTTGGAGACGAAAATCTCGAAGCAGAAACCCGGTTTCTTTGATTGTTGGCTCAAAAGGGATCTCGCACTTAACAGGTTCTAGCAATCCTTGCAAGATTGACTAACAGCAATACGGTCGAATATAAAAATACCATAAACATCATAATGTAAGAGTTTAGATGGTTACAAAAATAGCGATTGTGCTGCCTCAATAAGATATGATAGTTTTTTGAGGCTGTTGTAGTTAACTGAAAATATATGAAAATTGTCTTTTTTGGCACTCCTGACTTTGCTGTTCCTACTTTATCCAGTTTGCTGAGTCATCCAGAATTTGAGGTTGTGGGTGTGGTGACTCAGCCGGACAAGCGCCGGGGAAGAGGCAATAAATTGATGCCTTCACCTATAAAAGATGTGGCGGTAAATCACAGTCTCCCGGTTTGGCAGCCGCGCCGCATTAAGAAGGATGCGGAAACTATTGCTAAGCTGCGGGAAGCGGAGGCAGATGTTTTTGTTGTGGTAGCTTACGGCCAGATTCTTTCTCAAGAAATTCTGGATATTCCTAGTTTGGCTTGCGTTAATGTTCACGGTTCAATTTTGCCGAAGTATCGCGGGGCGGCACCGATTCAGCGCTGTCTTTTTGATGGGGAAAAGACAACGGGTATTACTACTATGCTGATGGATGCTGGGATGGATACTGGGGCGATGTTGTTGAAGAGTTTTGCTGGGATTTCGCTGTTGGATAATGCTGATTCTTTGGGGGATAGGTTGGCGGAAATGGGGGCGGATTTGTTGGTGGAAACTTTGATAAAATTGAGGGATGGGAAGGTTGATGCTGTGGTTCAAGATGATGCTGAGGCGACTTATGCGCCGATGATTAAAACGGCGGATTTTGTGCTGGATTGGTCGCAAAGTGCGAGATCCCTTCACAATCAAGTTAGGGGCTTTTTCCCGGATTGTACTACGACTTTTCGCGGTAATTCTTTGAAGGTGATTGCTACTGTGCCACTCGGGCCGGAATATTGGCTGCAATTACCGCCGGAGTTGAGGGTTTTGGAACGCGATTGGCCGCTTTTAGCCCAGTTGTCGGGCGCAAATGGGGAGGTTGTCAGGGTTGTGAAGGGCTTTGGGGCGATCGTCCAAACTGGCGATGGTTTGCTATTATTGCGGGAGGTACAGTTGGCGGGGAAAAAGGTGCAGTCTGGGGTGGATTTTGCCAACGGGACTCGGTTGGCGGCGGGCGAGGTTTTTGGGGTGGTTGAAGTTAAATAAATGAGTGGTAGGGAGAAACCGGGTTTCTGCGAATCATTTGGGTTGAGTACGAAAAATATAGGAAGAAACCCGGTTTCTGAGATTGTGTGGTAAGGAGAATTTACCTGCCGAATATTACCTAAAATTTGACCAAAACTTCCTCCAAAAGTTCCTCTTTGCCGCCCAACAAATCCTGTGCCGCTTCTAACATACTCTCAGAAAAATCTTTCAAATCTTCCCGACTTGCTAAATAAGTTTTTAAAGCTTCTAAGGGTTCTATGCTATTATTGGCGTTCAATTCGGGCAACCGCGGCCTCGCTAGCTGACTGACTAATTCCGGCTGGATTGTGTAGGTGTGGGCTTCGCCCAGAAGTGCGTGCAATTCAACGTTGTCAATTAAGTCTAATTGTTCCGATCGCAATTGGTAAACTAATCTCACGACAGCATCTTGGATTTGCTTCTTCCCAATGGCTTTAACCAAGTCAGCTTGCGGGTTTTCCGATTCAGACACCTTTACCTTAATCGTCAGAAACACTCGCACGGGTAACGCGCAAAACTCCCACTCAGCTTTCCCTCGTTCTAAGTTAACTAACACAAAACCTTTGTCTTCTTTCTCTTCGCTAAAATCAACTCGTTCGATGCTTCCCGGATAAATTACGGGCGGATTGTTGGACAAATTCAAATTTTGGTGTTTGTGAACGTGGCCGAGGGCTACGTAGTCGAAACAGGGGCGAGTTAGCATGGAAACGGGTATGTTAAAACCTTTACCAACTGCTAAAAAACGTTCCGCGCCCAGACTTGCTTTATCTGCCATTAAATGCGCTAATAGTACGGTGGGGATTTCGGGGTTGAGACGGCGGATTTCGCCTTCTAGGGCGATCGTCAGTTTTTCGGTTAATAATTGGTTAACATCGCCCATAGACAGGCTTTCGGTTTCGGATCGCGTCATTAAGGTCGATCGCGTCAACCAAGGCAGCGTAACCACCTGTACTGGGCCGTTGCGGGTGTGTATGAGGTGAGTTTCCAGGCGATCGCCCACAATAAACTTAGGTATGCCCAAAGTCCGGTAAATCCCCAAACTCGCGCCGCCCTGTCCCTGGGAATGTTGGTCGTGATTTCCTACTAGCAAAACCGTCGGAATTTGCGCGTCAACCAAGCGGCTGAACTGCCGCGCAAAAGCCTCTTTTACAAAGGGTGGCGGCGTTGAATCGGGGAAAGCATCGCCGCCGAATATAACTAAATCTACGGGTTCAGAAATTGCCCTGTCCATACATTTACTCAAGGTAGCGGCGAAGTCTTCCAGCCGCGTATTTAAGCCTGTTTCTGGATTAACGCGGCCGTGGGAAAAGCCGCTTCCCATGTGGATGTCTGAAAGGTGTAAGATTTTAATCATTGTTTTCTTTGTGACTTGTAATTGAGGTTCGTAGTGAGGAGTGAAGTCCTAAGTTTACCAAGTATTGTATGTTTTTACAGGTGCTAATTCGACGCTGTGTCGATTGGGATTGATGCGTTTATCGATCGCAAAAATTGCCTTTTCTTCCTCCAACCCGATTTCGTGAAACTCTTTAAACAAACATTCTAACTCAATTTTTGCAATAACAGTTTCCAGCCACTTATCAAAGGAATCGCATTCAATGCTTCTCAAAGGTTCGTTTTTGCACTCAAAACTGATAATTTGTCCGGGAGTACCGTCAAAACAGCCTTTTGTATCCACAACCCGCAGCCACAAATCATCTACTTTCATAAACGGAATCCATGCTTTGTTCCAATATTCTCCGGGCTGCCATTCTTGAAAATTAACTTGACTCTGGGTGTCCCAAAATTTTTTCTCCTTCACAATAGATGCCAAAGATAAAATACTCCTGCCGTGTTCAAAAGGCAACAGCCACTTATTTTCTGAACTCTCATAAGCCGAACCGTTATACCAGCGATAAAAATCATAAAAAGTTTCGGGAAGCGATTGTTGGCAACGATTTTTAAATAAGTCGATTTCCGTTTCGATTGCACCGGAATTTAGCAAATTTTGCGCGTCGGGACAGTAGCGCTTTAAGGTTTGGGCGAAGGTACGAACCAGAGGATTGCGGGGCTGAAAAAGTTGTTTCATACATCATAATATCATGCCGGGGACTTTTTGATAAATTTGGGCGATCGGGCAACGAAAATCTATACTTGTCAACTCTAATATCAATTCCTCTCTTCATCGTCCTGTATTCATTTTTCTCCGATCTCTCTGTGTTCTCTGTGTTCTAGTAAGGTTAAATCATTCCGATGCAACGGTCAACGATATAACTCATCTCCTTGCCCGTAAGTTTGAGAAACCCAATTTTCCTCAGCATTGAGTCGAAAACATTCAATTTGAATTTCAGATTGATTGATAAGGATGTAGAAATTGTTTTTGCTGAAAAACATTGATTCGTCTTATTTTCTTCAGTCTGCGGAGGCAGACTTTGTTTATATAGACGCGGTTTCAACCGCCGTCCTATTTTAACTGATAGAAGAGCACCTGTGGCAAAAACCGGGTTTCTGACCGCAATATTTAGCATCACAACCTATATCTTTCGTTCAGAAACCCGGTTTTTAAGAGCTTCCACACGAAGGGTGCTCTTCTGTCAGTTTTAACAAATTTCCAGAAATCGCGCGTGCCAAAGTTTGCCGCTTTCCGTCAATCCCTGCGATCGCACTTTAATTTTAACTCCGCGAGGGTTAGCCTCGTAGAGTCGGGCAATTTCCTGCATTTCCCCGCTGCTAAAGCCCGTTCCCACTGTTCCTATCCGCAGTAATTTGCCCGCAACTTCTTGCGCGACTTCGATCGCACTAAAGGGCCGCCCCGCAACTTTAGTCGGTGTCAACCCGACAATCAACAACTCGTATTCCTGACAGTATTTAGTCCGCACCATCGGAAACTTCTTAACATCTTTCCCGCCGACATAACAGCAGTTGTGCAAAATCCAAACTTCGCCTTCTCTGTTTTCAGATTCCTGCTGATTTGCTAATAAAAGTTTTTCCGACTCCGTGCGATAAGTCGGTATAATTTCAAATTCTGAAGATAAACTTACCAGCAATTCACCAACAGCAACCCCGGCGGCAATTCGTTCGGATTCAGCCAGCCCAGTCAAGTCTTTGCCGCGGGAAAACAAACATTTGAAAATCGCATAAACTGCGGTTGGCTGAACGGTTGGAAAACCGCTTTCAATATTAACTGTAGCAGCTTGTGCGCCCGTGCGGTGTTCGCTGCCGCTACAGCTTTTGTAATACAGTTCGCCGTCTAAAACAAAGATGCCAATTTTAGCTGCAGTGTCTGTTAATGCGCGATCGATCGCAATTGATGCTTGTTGTCGCAGGTTAGTCGATCGCGATTGATAGTATACTTTATCTGGTGTCGCCACAACCACAACTCGGTTGCCGTCCCGCTTTGGCTGTCCCCAATAATCGGGATTTTCGATGTAATAAGAACGTTCCACCGGCGCATCAACCGGCTGCATCGTCACAATCCTTCCCGGCTGCAAATTCGCAGGTAATTCAGAAACAATCGGATTGTTTGCAGTCTCTATTTTGGCAGCAGCCTTTGATTTTGCCGCCGGAGTACCATTAGTGGTAGACTTGCTTTGGGTGTTTTCAGTCGGCTTTTCTCCAGTTTCCAACTCAAACGCTCTTTTCCAAAATCCCACCGCCATTTCCGGGTATCCTTCCGACTCCGCACACAGCGCAAAACCAATAACTTTTGCCGTACCGATGCCGCGCCCGTAATCAGCTAAATACTGCACCGCCCCCGCTTCACTCATCAAGTGCAATTCCCGCTGAACAATGCGATTGTTCCAGCGTTCTCGAATATCGGCGCTAATTTTTTTAGCTGCTTTTCGCTTTGCTTCGGCGTATTCGGTGCAGTCCATACTGCCTCCTTTTTGTAGGGCTACTTCATATACTATACTAAAGCTTGATTTATTAGTCAAGGTTAAGTTTATAATTAGGAGGTGTGAATAAATTTAACTCTTTGATTTGTGAACTGGATTTATTTTTTTACCGCAGAGGCGCAGAGGGCACAGAGAAAGAGAAGAAAGAAAATGATAGGCTTGTAGTGGTGTTTTGATTGTCAATGGCGGTAATCTGTTCGCCGCCAATGCTAAGATAACTTCGATCGCACATTGCGAACAATAATGTCGCGAGTTGTGTCTTGCTCGCCTTGGGTTCGCCAACTTGCGATCGCCCTTTCGATAATTTAAGATCGAATTTAATCTTACTCTAATGATGCGATTGATTTTGTACAGCAAGCCCGGATGCCACTTGTGCGAAGGGTTGCAAGAAAAGCTCGAACAGATTGAAAACCTCAAATTTCAACTCGAAGTCCGAGATATTACCCAACGCGACGATTGGTTTGCAGCTTATCAGTACGAAGTTCCAGTTTTGTTTAAAGTGCAGCCCCAGCCAATAAATTCTGCTGTCGAACCTACATTCTCCCATGAAGAACTGTTACCCCGTCCTTCTCCCCGCTGCAGTGTCGCCCAATTGGAGCAAATGTTACAGAAACATTTGCAAATTGATGCGTCGCAATAATAATAGGATTTACCCAAAAATTCAGGGTTTAATCCTAGTCTCGCGATGCACACCGCGCACAGAATAGCTGTGTGGGGCGTACACCGCCAAGCACTGCAAAGCCGCACCCAGACTGGCTAAAATAATTGCGTAATACCATTTTTTTATGAGGCTGCATAGAATCTGATCCCCCCTAACCCCCCTTAATAAGGGGGGGACAAGATTCTTCTCAAAGTCAACCCCTACTCCCCTTCTTAAGGGGGATTTAGGGGGATCGGGATATATGCAACTTCATATGAAATTGGTATAAGTCATATTCAAGACATCCAAGTGAGGAGTTTTTCAGATGAAATTGAGAGAATTATTAGCAGCACTTCCCGGCATTTCCTTTGACGCGCAACATCCTGCCCTCGATGCAGAAGTCAAGGGTTTATCGACTAATTCCCACGCTTGCGGGGCGGGAGATTTGTTTTTGGGAATGCCGGGAAGTCGTGTAGATGGCGGAGATTTTTGGCCGATGGCGATCGCCAGCGGTGCAATTGCCGCCATAATTTCCACTCAAGCAGCCGAGAAAACACCCCCCCAACCCCCCCTTAGCAAGGGGGGGCTAGAAGAGCTTCCCTGCGTCATCGCAGCAGCCGATATGTCTCGAGTTTGCGGTCAAATAGCAACCGCATTTTACGGGAATCCAGCTAACAAATTAAAACTTGTCGGCGTTACCGGTACTAACGGCAAAACTACCACAACTCATTTAATTGAATTTTTGCTCGATCAAATGCAGTTGTCTACCGCGATTTTCGGCACGCTTTACACTCGCTGGCCCGGTTTCCAACAAACTGCACTTTACACCACACCTTTTGCGGTTGACTTGCAAAAACAACTAGCAGAAGCTGCCGCCGCTGGATGCAAATACGGCGTGATGGAAGTCAGTTCCCACGCTTTAGCGCAGCAGCGGGTTTTGGGCTGTACTTTTGAAGTTGGTGTGTTTACAAACTTGACTCAAGACCATCTCGATTATCACCGGGATATGGAGGATTATTTTGAGGCGAAATCTCTGTTGTTCGGTTCCGATTATCTCAAGAATCGCGCTGTAATTAATATTGACGATGCCTACGGACGGCGAATTGTTGAAAGTTTAAAATCGGAGAAAGTTTGGAGTTACAGCACTACCGACAAAACGGCTGATTTGTATGCTTCAGATTTACAATATCAGCCCGATGGAGTTAAGGGAATGCTGCACACTCCCAAGGGCGAAACTCCTTTTGTTTTGCCTTTAGTCGGTCAGTTCAATTTATCAAATATGTTGGCTGCTGTCGGCGCTGTTTTAGAATTGGGTTTAGATTTGTCCGCAATTGTGGAGAAATTATCTCAGTTTCCGGGAGTACCGGGACGGATGGAACGGGTGCAAATTAGTCCCGACCAAGATATTAGCGTGATTGTCGATTACGCGCACACTCCCGACAGTTTGGAGAACTTGTTGAAGGCTTCGCGGCCGTTTATTCCGGGGCGGATGATTTGCGTGTTTGGTTGCGGTGGCGATCGCGATCGCACGAAACGCCCGATCATGGGTAAAATCGTGGCAGAATTGGCCGATGTTGCCGTTGTTACTTCGGACAATCCGCGCACTGAAAATCCCGATCGCATTTTGGAAGATGTTCTCGCAGGTATCCCCACCACCGTAAAGCCCGTCGTCATGGGCGATCGCGCGGCAGCAATTCGCGCTGCTATTATGGACGCTAAACCCGGAGATGGCGTGCTAATTGCCGGAAAAGGACACGAAGATTATCAGATTTTGGGCACAGAAAAAGTCCATTTTGACGATCGAGAACAAGCGCGAGATGCCTTGAAAGTAAGAATCAACTGACATCTTGCACCCTGTGGAAACTCTTAAAAACCGGGTTTATGAACGAAAGATATAGGTTGCGATCCTAAATTTGCGGTCATAAACCCGGTTTTTGCCACCGGTGCAAGATATCAGAATCAACAAAGTTAACAGTTAGTTCACCAAATATCCTGAACCCGGACTTCTTAAAAAAGTCCGGATTCAGCAATCAATCACTAGCAAATAATACTTAACAAAAACAATATAAAAGATCGGTAATTATACTCATATACAATTCGATTAGCACAATTATAATTGTGTAAAAGACCTTTGAAAAAATAGCAATTGTTATGATCTAAATCACTCAATATCCAATTCCAGATCACATTCAATCAGGTATTGGCATTACTACCATCAGACATTATCAATTGCATCTGTAACAAACAAAAAAACATCATTAACCTATAGCGCTGCAAACACTGAACCCATGACTAATTATCCGTATTTGGTTAGCTCCACATCATTCGATCCTCTGTCACCTTCGGTAGACTTATCTGTTTCCTTTGCTCAAAAATATATGCAGCAGATGAAAGGCAATTCTCCAGGAGCTGCTGGTGACGATCGCTTTGCAGAAAGACGGCGCACTGGCATGGCAAAAACTATGTTGGATTCGCTGCGTTCGGTGAGTGCAAAATCTTGGACTAAAACCGACAACCTGCTAGCGAAAGAGTTAGTTATGCACGGAATTGATAGCGAACTTGTCGATCCCTGGCAGATTTCTGGTGGCATCCATAAAGTCTACAAATCTGCGATCGAAGCCTACGCCGATCGACAGCCATCCTACAGTATTGTCAACAAAATCAGTCCGGTGCTCGGCGAAGTCCGCAAGCAAGTCACAGCAATTGACCCCCGCGTCATTGGCTTTGTGGCCATGCAGTATCACTACACAGGAATGCAGTTGATGGATTTGCTTCCTGACAGCGAACAAGAAAACTTTGGTAACTACGTCAAGATTCTCGACGATCACCTGTATATGCCACTACAACGAGCTTACAGTGCGGCGGGGAACCATCCAGCCGATTCGGTAGCGCTGCAATCTGTACGGGTGCTGATGCCGATGATGACCAAGATTGCGGAACGGGTGGTCGATCGGGTAAATCAACTGTACCCGCGCTATCGCTGTCATTCTGGCCCCCTCAACAGCCCGCACATCCGCACATCCAGCATCCGCGATGTCGAGATGTTTCAAGTTTATATGTGGGTGTGTTTGCTGGAAGGAAACCTGCACGCCCTAGAGACGGAACTGTTTCCACTGTGCGTGATGATTTACCCGAAACTCAATGTGAGCTGGGAACTTGTTAGCCAAATGACTCACTTACTACGCAAGGAAATTTGTGCTTGTCTAACACCTGAACAAGCCAAGTATTGTGAACCTTTTTATGAGATTTTGCGTCGTATGTTTTCAGCCGAAGTTTTCCCGAATGCTTGAGAATGAATGAGCTTGATTGCGATGACACCGGAATGATATAAAGCAATACGGTTTACTTAAGACGATCCCCCCTAACCCCCCTTCCCAAGGCAGGGTAGGGGTGGGACAAGAATCGGATCGAAAAACACGATCGAGCCACTGGGTGTATCTATTTGACCAGAAAATAACAGTTAAAAAAATCCTACAAAATACTTTAATAAAAAAGATCGATCGCTATGATAGAACTAACGGGTTATCAAATTCTCGATCGCATTTATTCAGGTACTCGCACCCTTGTCTATCGCGGAACTCGCCTCTGGGACAAAAAACCGGTCATTATCAAAATCTTGCGGAACGAGTATCCCAGCTTCAGCGAACTCGTGCAATTTCGCAATCAGTACGCGATCGCCAAAAACCTCAATTTACCCGGAATTATTCAAACCTACAGCCTGGAAGCGTACCAAAACAGCTATGCGCTGATAGTCGAAGACTTCGGGGGAATTTCCCTCAAGGAATGGACGAGGGAAGGGGAAACAGTGCCGTCTTTGGTTGAATTTTTATTGATTGCGATCGACCTTTGCAACATATTAGCTCGACTTTGCCGCGATCGCATTATTCACAAAGACATTAAACCAGACAACATTCTCATCAATCCCGAAACAAAACAAGTCAAAATTATTGACTTTAGCATCGCATCATTGCTGCCCAGGGAAACTCAAACCCTGATGAATCCCAACGTACTGGAAGGAACACTCAGCTATATATCTCCCGAACAAACCGGCAGAATGAATCGCGGCATTGACTACCGCACTGACTTTTATTCACTAGGTGTCACCTTTTACGAATTGCTCACCGGAAAATTGCCATTTCAATCGACCGATCCGATGGAATTGATCCACTGTCATATTGCCAAGCAACCACTATCCGTAGGTGAAATTAATCCTGAAATTCCCCTTGTGCTTTCGTCCATTGTCAGCAAATTGATGGCTAAAAATGCTGAAAATCGGTATCAGAACGCATTAGGGCTGAAAGCCGATTTAGAAAAATGTTTGCAGCAACTCAATCAGACGGGCCAGATTGAGGATTTTGTGATTGGAAAGCGGGATTTGTGCGATCGGTTTATCATACCAGAAAAACTCTACGGCAGAGCCAGCGAAGTCGCTGCGTTGTTAGCAGCATTCGATCGCATAGCAGGAAAAGAACAAGCGAACAATGAAAAATCCCGCAGCGAAATAATGCTAGTTGCGGGATTTTCCGGCATTGGCAAAACCGTCGCAGTCAACGAAATACACAAACCCATAGTTCGACAACGCGGTTATTTCATCAAAGGCAAATACGACCAATTTAACCGCAACATTCCCTTCAGCGCTTTCGTGCAAGCATTTCGCGATTTAATGGCACAATTGCTGAGTGAAAGCGATACCCAACTCACAGCTTGGAAAACACAAATTCTCGCAGCCTTGGGCGCAAATGGGCAAATCATTATTGAAGTAATTCCCGAACTCGAACAAATAATCGGCAAACAACCCGCAGCAGCCGAACTTTCGGGAACAGCGGCACAGAATCGCTTCAATTTATTATTTCAAAAATTCCTGCAAGTCTTCACTACCAAAGAACATCCGGTAGTGATTTTCTTGGATGACTTGCAGTGGGTGGATTCGGCATCGCTGAATTTGATGCAGTTGTTGATGAGCGAGTCTGAAAGCGGTTATCTATTGTTAATTGGAGCCTATAGAGATAATGAAGTTTCTGCGCTTCATCCTTTGATGTTGACCATAAAGGAGATTCGCAAATCCCAAGCCACGATTAACATCATGACATTAACGGCGCTGACGGAAACCAGTTTAAATCAATTGGTTGCCGATACCCTCAGTTGTTCGTCAGAAATCGCACAGCCGCTGAGTCAATTGGTCTATCAAAAAACTAAAGGCAATCCTTTTTTTAGCACGCAATTTCTTAAAGCACTGCATGAGGATAAGCTGATCGAATTTAACTTGAATCAGGGATACTGGCAGTGCGATATCGCTGCGGTACAGGCATTAGCCCTGACGGATGATGTTGTTGAGTTCCTAGCCCAGCAGTTGCAAAAATTGCCGGTAATGACACAAAATATGTTAAAATTTGCGGCGTGTATGGGCAATCAATTTGACTTGGAAACCTTGGCAACTGTTTCCGAACAATCGCAGGTGGAAGCTGCTACTAACTTATGGAAAGCCTTGCAGGAAGGATTGATTTTGCCAGCAAGTAAAGTGTATAAGTTTTTTCAGAATCCCGATGCAGACAGTACGGCGAAAATCAATTTTATGGTAGAGGTTATAGACGGACAAATTTGCGCCTATCGATTCCTGCACGATCGGGTTCAACAAGCAGCTTATTCCCTGATTGGTGAAGACCAAAAGCAGGCAACTCATCTCAAAATCGGTCAATTAATGCTCAGTCATGCCTCAGCAGCAGAGCAACAGGAAAAAATCTTCGATATTGTCAATCAACTGAATATGGGTGCAGCATTAGTTGCGACACAGGATGAGCGAAACCATCTAGCACGCCTAAATCTGACAGCAGCCACAAAAGCCAAAGCTTCAACCGCCTATGAAGCTGCACTCAAATACTTGAATCAAGCGATGAGTTTGCTGGCTGACACGAGTTGGATCTCGGAATATGAATTAACTCTGTTCATTTATACAGAAGCAGTAGAAGTTGAATACTTTAATACCAATTTTACCAATGTTGAAATTCTGTCAGATATCGTTTTTGAGCAAGCTAGAACATTGTTAGATAAAATCAAGATTTATGAATTAAAAGTTCTGCTTTACAATGCTCAAAACCAGATGGTTAAGGGTGTGGAACTCGGCTTAGAAATCGCTCGATTGCTTGGTATTTCATTGTGTTCGCTGCCAAAAACCACTGATGGATGGACGAAACTGCCCAGTCTAGAAGAAGTCGATGCTTTACCAGTGATGACAGATCCAAATCTGCTAGCAGCAATGCGACTATTTACTGTGGTGACACCGGCGGCATTTGTGACTTCGTTTACCACCTATGCTCAAACAATATTGACGATGGTGAATCTCTGTATCAATTCGGGTCATTCGGCGTTAGCTGCGATCGCATACAGTCACTATGGTTTGATTTTATGTGGCATGGGGGACATGGATGCGGGCTACCACTCCGGTGAGTTGGCATTGAAATTGCAGGATAAATTTGAGGCGAATGAGTTTAAATGCAAAGTTTATATGCTGTTTAACGGCTTTATTCGGCTGTGGAAAGACCATGCGAAGGTGTGTATAGTGCCCTTGTTGGAGTCCTTGCAAACTGGTTTAGATACGGGGGACATTGAGTTTGCAGGCTACAGCACTTTTCTGTACTGCGATAAGGCGTTCGGTACGGGTGTGTTTCTGGAAGATGTGGAGCAGAAACAACGATCGCACATTGAGTTGATGACCAAATTCAAACAAGATTTTACCATCTATCACGACAAGGTATGGCATCAACTAATTTTGAACTTTCAAGGTTTAGCAGCAAAGTGCGATCGATTAATTGGCGACAGCTTTGATGAAACCGAAATGTTGGCTTATCTGAAAGCAACAAATAATGGGATGTCGCTGTTTACGGCTTATGTTGCTAAAACAATGCTATCTTACCATTTTCACGAATCTGCCTGTGCGATCGAAAATGCTGTATTGGCGATCGAGTATGCAGGTGGCGGCACGGGAACCCTGGCTGCTGCGGTTCACAATTTTTACTATTCTCTGGCGCTGCTATCTGTTTATCCTGAAGCGCAGCCAAACGAGCGAGAACAGTATTTGGAGACAGTTGCAGCCAATCAACAGTTAATGCAGCATTGGGCCAACTATGCACCCTGCAATTACCTGCACAAATGGTATTTAGTTGAAGCAGAAAGGTATCGGGTATTGGGTAAAAAAGCAGATGCAATTGAAATGTACGATCGCACAATTCAACTCGCTTTCACAAACGAATACATTCAAGAAGAAGCATTAGCCAACGAACTTGCGGCCAAATTCTATCTTGACTGGGGCAAAGAAAAAGTCGCTCAATCCTACATGATTGATGCCTACTACGCCTATTCTCGCTGGGGTGCTAAAGCCAAAGTTCAAGACTTAGAAACTCGCTACGGGCAACTCCTCACACCCATCCTGCAACAACCAGCCACCCAACTGACTGCCAGCGAATCCATTAGTAGCTTTCTCAAAACCCTTATCTCGGTTCACCATACTGTCTCCACAAGTAGCTATAGCACCACCATTTCCCAGATGCTAGATATTGCAACTGTACTTAAAGCAGCTCAATCTCTTTACGGCGCAATTGAAATGGATGAATTGCTATCTAGCTTGATGCAATTAGTCATGAAAAATGCGGGAGCTGACAAAGCTTTACTCATCTTAAACAAAGACGGCAACTTAGAAATTGCCGCTCAATGTTTCATCGATAGTGATTGTAACTTGCAGACATTTTCGCTAGATAATTGCCAAGAATTACCTGTCAACGTTATTTATTACGTCAAGGGCACCCAGGAAACTCTAATTTCGACAGCAGATAGCAGAATCTTTGCCTCTGATTCCTACCTAGTTAAACACCAGACTCAGAGCTTTTTGTGTACGCCAATTCTCAACCAAGGTAAGTTAATTGGTATTTTATACTTAGAAAACTCGGTGACTGCAGGCGCGTTTACAGCCGATCGCATCGAGTTACTAAAACTGCTGTGTTCTCAAGCTGCGATCTCTTTAGAAAATGCCCGACTTTACCAAAAATCGCAACAAGCATTAGAAAATCTGCAACAAGCACAATTGCAACTAATCCAAAGCGAGAAAATGTCGGCACTTGGTAATCTCGTCGCGGGTGTCGCCCACGAAATCAACAACCCCATTGGTTTTATTGCCGGCAACATTAATGAAGCCAATGCTGGAGTCCGAGACTTAATCGATTATTTGCGCCTCTATCAAGAAAAGTTTCCTCAACCGGGAGCAGAATTGATTGAGAAAGCAGAGGAAATAGATTTAGATTATCTAGTAGAAGATTTGCCCAAGATGTTGACCTCCATGAAAATCGGGTGCGATCGCATCAAAAACATCAGCACATCCCTCCGCACGTTCTCTCGCGCCGATACCGCACATAAAGTTCAGGCTAATATCCATGAAGGACTCGATAGCACATTAATGATTTTACGCCACCGCCTGAAAGCCCATGAAAAGCATCCTGAAATTAAAATCATTAAACAGTACGGCAATCTCCCCAAAGTACAATGTTATTTAGGAGAATTAAACCAGGTATTTATGAATCTGCTGGCGAATGCGATCGATGCCTTAGAAGAATCCAATCAAGGACGGGATTTTACAGATATTCAAGCCCATCCCAATCAAATCTCTATTCGGACAGAAGTAGAAGGTGAAGAGGTAAAAATTGCCATCGCAGACAACGGAAACGGAATATCTGAAGAGATAAAAAATAGTGTTTTCAATCATCTATTTACCACTAAAGAAGTAGGAAAAGGGACTGGGTTAGGATTGGCGATCGCCCGTCAAATTGTAGTAGAAAAACATGGAGGTTCAATTCATGTCAACTCTCAAGTGGGAGAAGGAACAGAATTTATTATCACCTTACCTATTAAAACCTAACCAAAAACTCAGTTTTTTGCTAAGCACTCTCACTCATTTACCAACCAATTCATCCTTCTTTTTTCCTCTTTCCTCCTGTCTACTCTACAATTTCAAGCTTGGCTGCTTTCCGACAGAGATGCTCCCTTTTTTATTTATAGCGGTTCGAGATCGCTGTGAGGTATGCCCGCTCCCGGCCGCGGAGGCCACGGAGGCCAGCGACACCTCCTATGAGAGCTCGAAATGCTATATCTTTGTTAACTGTTTAACATTTTTTTTGGTATGCTAACCTGTAACAATTCGGCTGCCATTTTTTTAGCACAAGTGGGTTAAATCTTTATTCAGTCTGGGTTTCAGGCGGGGTTGTTACCCCGGCGGGCGGCATAGACGGTTGGTGAAACCCGCCCTTACCGATTTTTCCAATCACCAATAACCACCCACCAATAATTAATAACTAAGAACTATTGCAGAGGCAAAAATACGGTCATTACGTCGCCTTTTTCCGGGCGCTGACGAATTACCAATCTCCCCCCTGCAGCCCGAAATAAATTCTTAGTCACGCTCAAATTTAAGCTCAAACTTCCTGTTTCCGGCTGCACCATCAACAAAGGCCCGATCGACCTTAGAGGAGTATTAGTATTAGCGGCAAAAGTCGATTCGCCCTCAGCGTCAGGTAAGTGTTCCGATTCCAACTGCAATTTTAACTGATCGCCCGCCAAAGTCACCTCCACCTGAATGCGACTCCCCGAAGGCAAAGTTCGAGTAAAATTCTCAATCAAATTAGTTAAAACCTGATCCAACATTGTCGGATCGCTGACCACCGCCGGCAACTTTTTCGGTACAATTACTTCCAAAGTGTGGTTGCGCTGGCGAGCGGCATTTTGCCAGCGGGGAATACTGTTTTGCAGAACTTCACCGAGGGACATTGCTGTGAGGTGTACCGCTGAATTTTTGGCTTGGGACATTTCCATTTCTACGGCGCGGAAAATTAAACCGAAGCGGTCAATTTGAGCCGTACATTCAGCGTCGATCGTTTCCAAACGCTTCACCACCACCGGATCGAGTTTGGGGCGTTTCAGCAGCAGCCGAGTCAGGGTGCGAATGGTAGCCAAAGGAGTGCGGACTTCGTGGGCGATCGCCTGCAGCAATTCCACCTCTTTAGTAGCATGAGGCAGATGAGACTTGCAATTGATATTTTGTCGCTCTTTCAAATCATCAACTTTTTCAGTTTTTACCCTCGCTACTTCGTCTTTCCCAACGGGCAAATTATGCAGCAGCAAGCGGGCGAACTGCGCGACAGTTTGATAGTTGGGAGCCACAGGCAAAAACTGTTGAAATAGCGCGTCTAGCTTAGTAGAATTATTAGCGGTTAATTGGCTGGCCGGCAAATTGATGCCGCCGTCAGCACTGGCAAGCAAACTGTCGCTTTCAGTCACCCTGCGCCGCAAAACTTCCCAAGCTTGGGCGACGATTTGCGGATCGAAAGAAAATAGAAAAGCCGGAATTCCCGCAGAATTTTCACCTAAAGCCATCACCAGACTAAAAGTAGCAGTTAAAACCAAACAAAACTGCTCCTTGGCTAAAGGATCGCCACTCGCCAAAGCCAGAGCCGGGACCGCTGCAGGCACAGATATTTGCCGATCGGCAGCCGGTAGCAAAGCCAAAGTTTGTCTGGCGCGAAAAGACCACAAAGCTGCATCGCTGTCAGGAATACTGGTAAAAATCCAATTAGCAAAGCCACCAGCCACAGCCTGCTCTGTCAAAACCGAAGACGGGCCGGACAAAACCAATCCCTGACAGGAATTGGGATTTGGGGAGAAACAGTGTTTTTCGAGAGCGAGGATTTGATTCAAAGCGGCGATCGCCCCGTACCATTCCTGTTGAGCCTTCAGCCTAGGGGCCGCACGCATCGAGGGACACTTCGGGCGGCCGTTTTCCCTTGCCAACGTCGGATCGGGACTGAGGTCATTTTCAGAGCCAGAGGAGGCTAAAATTTCGCTGATTGTCGGTAGAAAGTAAGTATTCACAGTAGTTATAAACCACCTTCACAGACGTGAAGGATGAAGTATTTATTTATAGGAATGTTTAGGAGCAAGAATTCAAGCACCAGGGCGATCGAAAAAACCCGCCTAATTTCTTGCGCCTTGCTCCTCACCCACAGGATATCTATATTTGTCAGTTAACGATATTGGCAGAACCGTACCAATAAGTCGCAATCTCCGCGCTTGGGCCGATATTTTGGACGATCGCCCTAACAAAAGTGCAAAATGGATGCAGTCAAACACCCTGCTTTCCTTATGCCCACCTCGATCGCCGACTCAAAAAATCTGCTGTCAGACTTAATGGCACGCTACCGCAACCAAGTAGATTATCTAGCAATTCGGCTCGAAGAAGCCGAAGGAACCGACATCCTGCTGCGGGGCGAAAAAATTGAAACCCTCAGCGAAGGAATCTCAATTGGAGGCCAAGTCAGAGCTTGTCACAAAGGCGGCTGGGGCTTTGCCAGTTTCAACCGACTTTCCACCCTCACCGAAAGAATCGAAGAAGCCATCACCGCGGCCAAACTGATCGGCGAAGAAGAAACAATTCTCGCGCCAGTAACGCCCGTACAGGACACTTGCTTCCTGCCGCTGACAGGAACAGACCCCCGTCTGGTGCCCTTAATTGACAAAAAGCAATTGTGCGATCGCTACGGAGCCATTTTACGCAGCATAGACCCCCGCATCGCCACCATCTCCGTGCGCTACGGCGACAGCACCCAGCGCATCATCCTCGCCACATCCGAAGGCACCATGCTCGAACAAGGTTGGGCAGACATGGAAATGCGCTTTGCCGCCACAGCCCGCAGCGGGGAAACCGTACAAACCGGCCGCGAAACCACAGGTTCCCGCAAAGCTTACGAAGATTTAATGGAACTGGAAACCCAAGTTCGCAGCGCCGCCGGGCGCGCCGTAGACTCCCTAGCCTTACCCCCCGTCCAAGGCAACACTTACACCGTCGTCATCGATCCAATACTCACCGGATTGTTCGTCCACGAAGCCTTCGGACACCTTTCCGAAGCCGACATGGCCTACGAAAACCCCGATATTTTGGAAGTGATGACCCTCGGCCGCCAGTTCGGCCCGAAAAACTTGCAAATTTTCGACGGTGCCGCGCCGGAGGGACACCGAGGCAGCTATTACTACGACGATGAAGGTACTCCGGCGACTACTACTCAGTTAATTAAAGACGGCGCATTAGTCGGGCGGCTGCACTCGCGGGAAACAGCGGGTAAGTTGGGAGAAACGCCTACGGGTAATGCTCGCTGTTTGAATTATCACTATCCGCCGATCGTCCGCATGACTAATACTTGGATCGAAAGAGGCGATACGCCGGTGCCGGACTTATTTTCTGGGATCGAAGAAGGAGTTTACGCGCGCAATTGGCAAGGCGGGATGACTAACGGCGAAATGTTTACTTTTGGCGCTGGGGAAGCTTGGATGATTCGCAATGGCGAATTGGCCGAACCTGTGCGGGATGTGACTCTTTCGGGTAATGTTTTCAGCACTTTAGCCGATATTGAGGCGATCGGCGACGATTTTTACTGGGATGAATCCGGCGGCTGCGGCAAAGGAGGACAAAGCGGTTTACCCGTAGGCTGCGGCGGCCCGAGTTTGCGGATTCGCGACGTGGTTGTGGGCGGCGAAGCTGCCCCAGAGTAAAGCATCAAAATAAAAAATCAAGGTAAAGCCGAAGATTCCTACCCGCGCTTTACCTTAATTTTTTTTTGGGGCAAAAACATTCTTTTTTTGACGGTTTATCTGCCGCTGCCCCGTTCGGGCAAGGTATCTTTGTCGGTATCTGCATGAAAGCTTTGAGTGTCGAATCGAGGGGTGATAATTTCCGAAGCAGAGCTGTCTTGAGATAAAAAGGTCGATCGACTTTCTAAGCTTTGAGCGTTAACTGCGGTGGCGCTCAGTAACAGGCTTGACATCATAATGGAAGAGTAAACGCGCATCATAAAATTGGGTGTTTGTATTTTCCACTTCTTGATACGCACCCTCTACTCTGATATCAGGGTAAAATTTGGAATTGCGGCGAAATCATCAGTTAGTAATTGACGGCATCTGCGATTGTTTTGAGTTTTCGTCAAAAGGGGGTAAAACCCCTCATTCAACTCGCTGATGCGCTCGTAAGTTCGAGTTTTCGTCCAATTGCTCGATCGCAAAATTATTCAACGTTTGGTTTTTTTTAAATCCTCTTGAAACAAGCAAACAAACACCGCAAATTGTAACTTTTTGCGAATCTTCAGATTAAGTTCATAATTTATTGATAAAGAATTTTTCGGCAACAATGGGTCACGATTAATAACCGGTAAAGCTGATTGCATAAATTTTTGATCGCGAAACCGCAGATATCAGGCAGATAAATACAGATAAACGCAGATAAATTTATTTTGTAGCAGATGCCTAAATCTCAAATATCAAATCTTTAATCGACTCAGTTGTTTGTCTACCTGCACGAACAGCGAGTCGAGGGTTGAGGAGTTATCCAAAACAACATCGGCTTGTTGGCACTTTTGAGCTAGCGGCATCTGAGCGCGAATCCGGGCATTCGCCCGATCGCAATTCAAGCCATCTCGCTGCATTAAACGTTCTAACTGCACTTCGGGCGAACAGTACACCACCCAAATTTCGGTACACAAATCAGTCATGTTAGCTTCAAACAACAGCGGCACTGCCAAAACTACTGTCAATGTATTTGGTGATACCGGATTCTGTGCAGCAATGCAGTTTTGAGTTTCTTCAACTAAGCGGCGGCGCACATAAGGGTGAATCTGTTGTTCCAACCACTGCCGTTCGGCTGCGTTACAAAAAATAATATTTCCCAACTCCGGGCGATTTAAATTGCCGCCGGGGAGCAAAATTGTAGCGCCGTATCGTTCTACAATAGAGTCGAGTATTGGCGAACCGGGTTGCACGGCTTCGCGGGCGTAAATATCGGCATCTAAAATCGGAAATCCACAGGCATCTGCCAGATAATTAGATATAGCGGTTTTTCCGGTGGCGATGCCCCCTGTTAAACCGATCGCGCGGACAACTCGATCGCTCATAATTTTCTCTTTGTTTAAACAAAACTGTGTGTTTCGACACTTGGTCTATGTGTTTGCTATGTTGGTGACACAATCAAAATTAGACTTAAAATTGGAAATTTGCGATCGAGAGCTAGCGTTAGGAATTGTCAGCATTGGGGTGCGATCGACTCTTTTTTAGCTAAAATCTCCATTTTTAACTCGAATTTAAGTCTAGATCGAGGCAAACCTATGAATGCTCAACGTGCTGTGCGATCGATTCTGACAGCAATTCCCCTGGCTGGATTTTTGATATTAGATTTTTTGCCCAACCTGGTTTTCCTCAAAGAAAACAGCAGGGGATGGGCGATTGTAGCAATTTATCCCCAATCTCAAATTGCTGCAGCACAGTCGATCGTTCCAGCAGCAGAGGGCACCGGCACCGCCATCGCCCCAAAACCGGGAGCTCGCTACGACATTACAGGCGGCACAGCCTCGCGAGACGGAGCAAATCTGTTCCACAGTTTTACTCGATTCGGCTTGAATTCTGGCGAAACTGCCAATTTTCTCTCCAACCCAGCCATTAAAAATATCCTCGGCCGCGTTGTCGGCGGCGACGCTTCGTTAATTAACGGTTTAATTCAAGTTAGCGGCGGCAATTCTAACTTGTACCTGATGAACCCCGCAGGGATTATTTTCGGAACCAATGCCCGACTCGACGTGTCCGGGTCTTTTTTTGCTACCACCGCTAGCGGTATCGGTTTTGACAGCGGCTGGTTCAACGGTACGGGGGCGAACGACTACGCGGCCCTCGTCGGAGAGCCTAATACTTTTGCTTTTGGCGCGCAGTCGGGGAGTATTGTCAATGCCGGCGATTTGGCTGTCGGAAGCAGGCAAAATTTGACTTTGCTGGGCGGTACTGTCATCAGTACCGGGAAACTTTCAGCCCCCGGCGGTCAAATTACTGTGGCGGCCGTCCCTGGCGAAAATCGCGTGCGGTTGAGTCAAAACGGACTTTTGCTGAGTTTAGAATTTACTCCGGGTGCGGGAGTGTCGGGTGCGAAAACTTTGCCTTTTTCTCCCCTGAGTTTGCCTCGACTGCTTTCGGGCCCCGGCGTTGCTGAGGCTACGGGTATAAGTACGAACGATCGCGGTGAAGTCGTGCTGACGGGCGGCCAAACAGTGCCTGCAATGGCTGGAACTGCGCTGGTATCGGGTGCTGCGGACGTGTCTGCTGGGGGGGGCGCGGGAGGCAGTATCAGCGTGTTGGGCGACAAGGTAGGGCTGTTGGGAGCGAAGATTGATGCTTCGGGGGCCGACGGCGGCGGAACGGTGCGGATCGGCGGAGATTACCGGGGCGAGGGAACTGTGCCGAATGCGATGATGACTTATGTGGATGGCAAAAGTTCGATCGCCACCAACGCCACAGACTCCGGTAACGGCGGCAGAGTTTTTGTCTGGGCGGACAACACTGCAGCATTTTTGGGCAGCATCAGCGCGACGGGCGTTTCTCCAACTGGCGGCAGCGGCGGTACCGGCGGGTTTGTGGAAGTTTCGGGCAAGCAAAGATTGATTTTTGACGGTAAAGTCGATACTTCCGGCACAAATGGTTTGGGGACTTTGCTGCTAGATCCGGAGAATATTTTAATTACAGATTCCGAAGCAGCGGCGGGTGATGCGGAAATTATTGCTAACAATAATATTTTGGCAGGAACTCCACCGGGACAGTTAAATAATTCCGATGCTTCGCTGACAATTTCTACCAGAGCTTTGGAAAGTCTGTCTGGGACGGCAAATGTGGTTCTGGAAGCGCTCAACGATATTAAAATTGCTGATTTGGACGGTAAGTTGAGCTTTGCGGCCACTACTGGTTCGGTGACTTTCACGGCAGATGCCGATCGCAGCGGTGCGGGTGCTTTTTCGATGAATCCTAGAGATACAATTAGCACGGCGGGCGGCGCGATCGCCATTTCCGGCAGTCAAATTACGGCGGGCAATTTGTCGAGCAACGGCGGAAATATTAGTTTGATAAGTCCGGGAACAACGGTTGCTAACAATATTTCGGCATCTGATTCTAGCAGCGGTACTAGCGGCAATATTGTGCTGGAAGGCCAAAACGTCACAGTCGAAAAAATTGATGCTAGCGGCTCTAAATCGGCGGCAAATGTAACTTTGACGGCTAGGAACGTTCTGGGAGTGAGCTTCGTCGCAGGGGGTTCTGGAAACATTACTTTGACTGGTAATGAAATTAATTTGACTGGTGGCAATAATTCGATCGGCGGTACTGGCTTTTTGGTAATGCAGCCTTGGAATCCCGGTCAAAATATTGCGATCGGCGGTTCTGGAGATGTCGGTACTAATATTTATTTGAATCTGACAGCAAAGGACCTCGGAAGTTTGCAAAATGGGTTTGCTGGAATTACGATCGGCCGCAGCAACGGTAGCGGTGCGATTTTGATTGCTAACGATTTTACATTTTATGACCCGCTAATTATTCAGTCGCCGGCGGGTTTGGGAACAATCACTACCACAAGTTCCCTGACAGGGGCAGACGATGCCTCAATTAATCTCAAAGCTGACGGCAATATCCGCATCGGAAATATCACTACTAACAATCAAGAAATTCGCATCGCCAGCACGACGGGGAATGTGACAACCGCTCAGCTACGCACGGGAAGTGGGCCCAGCATCAGCACTTCTGTCAATTCTTCCAAGCTGCCGCGCACGTCGGCTGGTGATGTGAGCGTTACGGCAGAGGGTACGGTGACTGCAGGCTCGATCGACACTAAGGGCGATATAGGGGGTAACGTGACGCTGACGGGCGCTGCGGGAGTGACAGCAGGGGCGATCGAAGCTGGCGGTTCCCATACAGGGGGAAATATTACTCTGACAGGTAATGAAATTGATTTGACGGGCGGTAAGAATTCGATCGCCAGCAACGGCAATTTGGTGCTGCAACCGTCCGATCCGGCTCAGAATATTACTATTGCCGGTGCTGCTGAGACTGAGGCTTTGGACTTGACTGCTGCAAAATTGAACTCGCTGCGGAACGGCTTTGCTTCCGTAGCGATCGGCCGTGCTGACGGTAGCGGCACGATCGCTATTGTTCCGCCCACAACAGCACCAAATTCAACAAATTCTACACCAGTCCCAGCGGTGACATTTCAAGACTCGACGACGATCCGATCGCCTTTTGGCACCGGCGCGATCGCGGGAATGGGTGCGATCGCCGGTACTGATAACGCCACAATTTCTCTGATCGCAGGTACTGTCGCTGTCGGAGACGTTACCTCGAATGGGGGGATTAATATCACTAGCAGTCAGGGTAGCTTAACTGCTGGTGTTGTTTCATCTCGATCGGCGAACGGGGCGGGGGGCGATATCAACATCCGCAGCGCCGGTGGGGTAGCAGCGGGCAATGTCAATGCTTTCGGTGCCAAAAACGGCGGCAATATCTCGATCGCCGCGCCGGGCCAGATCGTGACGGGGGCACTCAATTCGAGTTCGGAGTCGGGAAGTGCCGGCTCGATCGAGATTAACGGGCAAAAAGATGTTGAAGTTGCTTCGATCAAAGCTCGCGGCAATACCGGCGGCGATGTCGCAATCGATGCGGGAGGAGTGTTTCGGGCGGCGGGAACTGGAACGGCTGCCGATCGCCCATCGAGCGTTAGCATTTCTACAGACGGGCAGGTGCGATCGGGTTCGCTGACTTTGCTGCAAAGCAGTTGCCGCTCGGGAAACTGCAAGGCGGCGACTGTGGCGGCGGGAAACTCGAAGCCGACGACTGTCGAATCGTCAACTGCGACACCGCTGGCGATCGAGCCTCCTCCGGCAGCAACTACCACTGTGGAACTGAAAACTACAGGCACTTCTCAACAAATTGTCCTTCAGACACCCTCCGCGTCTGCGCCCAAGAGCAGTACCGCAAATGTCTCGCCAGAACCTGCTGCTGCGCCTGTGGAGGTGCTGCCGAACGAAACCGATTCCCCCTCCCCATCCTCCTCTGTACTGCTGTTGTCGCGGGTGTTAAATGCCGATGGGGCCGCGCCTGCGGCAACAGAAAACGGCAGCGCGGCGACAGCACAGAAGCCCGCGAGTGGTGGAAATATAGAAAGTATCGGAAATGTGAGGGTTCCTGAGATTTCTCGATCGAGTGCGATGCAAATAAGTCCGATCGACTCTGTGCAGCAAAGGGATAAAATTCAGGGCCAGGAATTTGAACGTTATTTTGGTGGCAATCTCGCTCAAAAGTCGGTCACGCCGCAAAGTATCCGAGATACTCTCAGCAGTGTCGATCGCTTGACAGGGGTTAAGCCGGCGATTGTTTATGTGTGGGCGAAAGAGCAACATTTAGAACTTGTGTTATTCTTGCCCGACGGCAAAAGTGTTTTTAAAACCGTGTCTGTAAGCCGCGAGACTGTGTTGGAAGTTGCCAAAGAATTCACTAATGCTGTGAGAGCTCCTAGGAGATTGAATGCTGCTGATTATAAGGCACCAGCCCAGAAACTTTATCAGTGGTTAATTGCACCGCTGCAACCGGAATTGCAGGCGAACAAAATTAACACCTTGGTGTTTTCGATGGATGCCGGTTTGCGAACTTTGCCTTTGGCTGCTCTTTTTGACGGCAAACAGTTTTTGGTAGAAAAGTACAGTTTGGGGCTGATTCCGAGTTTGAGTTTGACTGATACTCGCTATGCCGATGTTAAAGGTTCGGAAGTTTTGGCGATGGGTGCGTCGAAATTTCCGGCAAAATACGATCAAAATCCTCTGCCTGCGGTGCCGCTGGAAATATCGACAATTGTGGGCAAGATTTGGCCCGGTTCGTCTTTTCTCAATGAAGCTTTTACTCTGGGAAATTTGAAGGATAAGCGCAATCAACCGCAATACAAAATTATTCATTTAGCTACTCACGGCGATTTTCAGCCTGGGGGTGCCGAAAATTCTTACATTCAGTTTTGGGATACTAAGTTGCGGTTGAATCAGTTGAATCAGTTGAAGTTATCTAACCCGCAGGTGGAGTTGTTGGTTTTGAGTGCGTGCACTACGGCGGTGGGTGACGAACAGGCTGAGTTGGGGTTTGCGGGGTTGGCGGTGCACGCTGGGGTAAAATCTGCTCTGGCGAGTTTGTGGTATGTGTCAGATGCGGGTACTTTGGGGCTGATGACTGAGTTTTACCAGCAGTTACGCACCGCGCCGATTAAGGCTGAGGCTTTGCGTCAAGCGCAGTTGGCGATGCTGCGGGGTGAAGTGCGGTTGCAAGACGGTTATTTGGTGCGATCGGGCAACAATCAAGCTCTGCCTTTGCCGTCGGAGTTGGCCGCCAGGGGCGATCGAAATTTGTCGCATCCCTATTATTGGGCTGCTTTTACCATGATCGGTTCGCCTTGGTAGTTCATATTTGATATGACTGTTGAGAGTTGAGAGTTGACTGCTATACACGATCTTTTTTTAACCGCAGATACAGGCAGATTAACACAGATTAACGCAGATGAATTAGAGCGATTTTTGTTGACTGCTGACTGTTGACTGTTGACTGTTGACTGTTGACTGTTGACTGTTGACTGTTAAGAGGGCCCGCCCGCACCATCCACCGCCCCTACTGACTGTTGACTGTTGACTGTTGACTGTTGACTGTTGACTGTTGACTGTTGTTATTTGTTAGCAGCAACCAATAACTAATAACTAATAACTAATAACTAATAACTAATAACTAATAACTAATAACTAACAACTAATAACTAATAACTAATAACTAATGACTAATGACTAATTGCTAATGACTAATGACTAATGACTAATTGCTAATTACTAATTGAGTCAGCCGTTTGAGGATTCGGAGTACATCATAAAGTTCGTTGCCGGGGTTGCGGGTGAGATACCCCTTAGATGTGCCATATCGAGGTAATTCTCCGTTAACTAATTTAACAAAGATGAAACTACCGCCTGTAGCAATCATGCCGTAACTAGGTTTGTCGGGGTTGGGATTTGCCAGCATATAAGCTAAGATTTGCGCCAATCCCTCTTCGATCGAAAATGAAGCTCGTTTCGATTCTATTACCATCAGCCACAACTGCTCTTTTAAAACGAAAGTGTCGATGCTGCTTTTGATGATAGCGCCTTCATCTTCTTCGGAAAATTCCACGGATTTTTCCGGTTTAATGTAGAAAGGTTGCAGGTAAAACTCGCCGACAAATAACAGCGGAGAGACGATCGACAAACTGATGGTTTTTTCCAGCATCGGCGGATACTCCAACAAATTGAAGTAACCCGCTTCGATCTGGTCTAGTTGTTGTTTCTGAAACTCCGTAATTTCTGGCAACTCGTCTTGCCATTCTCTAAAGAAATCGTCGTCTCGAACAATTTGCAGGTTGAAAATAGTTTTTAATTCTTCTAATGTGACATTTTTAGCTTGAATAGTTTGAACCATAATTCAAAAATATTAACTTTATGGATATTTACAATTCGATAAAATTTATAGAGAACTAAACTGGTTCGTAGTGAGGGCTTCAGCCCGCATAAATCAGAGGACTAAAGTCCTCACTACAAACCGAAGATTATATAAATTATCAATTACACTAATTCCAAATCTTTTGCAAGTTTAGAACAAATCCCGGCAAAACATTTTCTCCAGAAAGGGTGAGAGGAGATTGTAAAACTTCCACATCTTGACCGAGGCGGTAAATTTCAACTTCCCGTTTTTTGCGGTTAATCAACCAACCCAAACGGCAGCCGTTTTCTCTATATTCTTGCATTTTTTCTTGAGTCTTTTTCAAGCTGTCGCTGGGCGAGACTAATTCAATGACAAAATCGGGACAAAGCGGGATGAATTTTTCTCTTTGTTCGGGTGTTAAGGCTTGCCAGCGAGATTTTTCTACCCAAGAAGCATCAGGAGAGCGATCGGCTTTGTTGGGCAGGGTAAATCCTGTGGAGGAATCAAACACTTCGCCGAGTTCGGTTTGTTCGTTCCACAAATCTAATTGTGTAGTCAATTTCACATTGCGTTTACCTGTTTCTCCTCCGGTTGGCGGTATGGCGATTAATTCTCCGTTGGCGCTGCGTTCTAATTTTAAGTCGGGGTTTGATTCGCACAGTTGGTAGAACTGTTCGGAAGTTAGTTTGATGATCGAGTTGAGGTTTAAGGTGATAGCAGTCATTGTTATTTACCTGCTGTTGTGATAAACTTGATTAAGAATTAAAAATGAAATATCCCATTTTTAATTCTTAATTATTAATACCAATGGAATAAAGTAGCGCTAGATATTACCCCCCCAACCCCCCCTCCCGCGGGGGGGCTAAGATTTCATCCATAGCACATAGGTCAGAAAAATGGTATAACTTCTAATTTTACTGCAATTGTTTGATTCTGTTGAGCGCGTCTTGATAGGCGCTGGTTCTCCCGCCTTGTTTGTAAAGTTCTGCTGCTTTCTGAAAGTCGGCAATTGCTTTTGGTTTGTCTTCTGTTTCCAGGTAAGCTAAAGCTCGGTTGTAGTATGCGTCGGCAAAACCGGGGTTGGCTGCGATCGCCTGCGTGTATGCTTGAATAGCCGTGGAACCGCGAGTGGGTTCGGGTTGGGCCAAGCCGGCAGTGATGAAAGTGCGGGCGTTACCGATATTAAAATACAATTCTGGGGTATATTTGGGCTTGAAAGCCAGTGCTCTGTTGAAATCGGCGATCGCCTCCCAAGCATCTCCTTCATCTAAGCGCGAAAGTCCTCGAAAATAATAGGCTTGAGCATCTTGCGGATTGGCGGTGGATACCGGGCCGGTAGTTGGGGGAGTGTTGTCTACTTTCAACTCGGATTTGTTCATTCCCGCGGCCACTAACTTCGCGATAAATGTATTGATGGGAACTGCTGCATTAAATCCGGTTTTGATCGGGGCGACTTCACCGGAACTGGTTTGGGCAAAACCGAATTCGCCTTGTCCGTGCAAACCGATGACTCGGCCTTCGGAGTCGAAAACTGGCCCGCCGCTCATACCGCTCCAAGTTACTGCCTGATAGCGCAAATTGTAACCTTCGGGGCGGTTGTGCGGGCGGCTGGTAACGAGTCCGGGAGAGAGTTCTGGTTCTCTTTCTGCGCCGAACAGTCCGCCCGTAGCGGGATAGCCGTAAACGTAGATTTGACTGCCGATGACGGCTAGATCGGAATCTGCGATCGTCGCGACTGGATATTCTTCGGGACTTTCAAATTTGACTACGGCTAAATCTGGATCTGTTGCTGCTGTTTGCAAGCGGGTGACTGCGGTTGCTTGATAGTTTTTGCCGATCGAGGTGCGAACGGTATATTTCACCTCTGCTTTTTCTACAACGTGGTTGACTGTTAAAACTGTGTAAGTTTTGCCTGTTTTGGCAATGATTACGCCTGAACCGTCTCCTAGGGAACTGTTAATTTGTACTGTCAGCGGCCCGGCAATGTTGGCGACTTCTTGGGGCGTTTTGGCGATCGCGGGCTGGCTGATGACTATGGTTAAGGCTGCGGTAGTTCCTGCTAGCACGCTGCTCAAGGTGTCGAAACGAGAAAAATTTTTATTCATGGTAGTGGGAATTGGTAGTTGGGTAGCGCGAGTTGGCGGCGGTTGGCGATTTTTGTTTTTTTGTTTTTAGTTGGATTAGTGGGTTGACCCAAACCTGGTCGGCTTTGTTATTTAGTGATAATTTTACTCGCTATTTTGTTCCGCGATTGTCTATTTCAATGTAGGGTGTGGCCGGGCGCACTTTACTCAATCTCAAGGCGACCCAACTTACTTATTAGAACTTAACAATACATGACTCGAACTCGGTGCTTAATTCTTCCTTCGTCACGGTTCCCCGTGCGACTCGCATGATTAAATCGTATGCTAGCTCGTCGGTCAAATTCAGAGTGCAACCATTCAAACGCAAAAACGTATCCGCCACCGCAAAAGCCGATCGTTTATTGCCGTCAATGAACGGATGATTCATCGCTATGTGGTAAAGATAAGCAGCAGCTTGTTCGGCAATTGTCGGATGCAACAATTGACCGCCAAAAGTTGCTTGAGGTTGAGCCAAAGCCGACTCTAACAAACCTTCATCTCTGACACCTGGAGTTCCGCCAAAGCTATAAATTTGGTCGTCATGAAGTTCTAGCACTTCCTCTAAAGATAGAAATTTAGGAGTTTGCAAGGCGACGGTAAACCTCCTCTCGTTCTTTTTTAGATGCTAAATAGGCTTTCCAAACATCGCTTTTTTCGGTGTGAGTGCTGTGCTTTGTCTGTAAAGTGAGGACAAACTCAAGCACTTCTTCCATTGCGGATTCTGGTACTCGATCTAGTTCTTGGAGAATCTGTTCTTTTGTAGTCATGTTTCCTCCTAATTACCTTACAACCAGTTTACAACTTATCTCGCCTTCTTAGTCCGCGCACCATCCGGACTTTGTGTGTGTAGCCGCGGTTTCAACCGCCGGGTGATTTTTGATATTCTGGTTTGTCGATGTAGTCGCGATTACCTTACAACCAGTTTACAACTTATATCGCCTTCTTAGTCCGCGCACCATCCGGACTTTGTGTGTGTAACCGCGGTTTCAACCGCCGGGTGATTTTTGATATTTTGGTTTGTCGATGTAGTCGCGCTTGAAACCGCCGAGTTATCTTTGATGTGCTGCAGCCCATTGGACGATCGCCTCAGTCAGCCCGTCCAACGTATATTCCTGAGCTTCCACATCTAACTTGCCCAATAAATTATAACAACTTTTAGAAGTTTCCGGCCCGATCGAGGCGACGCAAACATTTTCCAACCAATCCTCAGACAAAGACAATTCTGGGGTTTTTTCGATGAGATTGCAAAAGTTATGCACGGTTTTGGAACTGGCAAAGGTTATGATATTTACGGCTTGATTTTGAAGTGCGGCTAGGGCGATCGGATCGATAGTTTGGGGACAGCAAGATTGGTAAGCTGGTACTTCGATTACTTGCGCTCCTTTAGCGGTGAATTCTTTGACTAAAATTTCTCTCCCGCCGCTTTCTACTCTGGGAAATAGAATTTTGCAATTTGTAGGGGCGGTGCCCCCGTGCCCGCCCTCGGTGCCCCCGTGCCCGCCCTGCCAGGGAAAGTTTTCGACTAGGGAGTCGGCGACAAAGTTGGGGGGAATAAAGTCTGGTTGTAGAGAGTGCGATCGCAAACTTTCTGCTGTTTTTTTCCCGACAACTGCGATTTTAATACCAGACAAGCTGCGCGCGTCTTTGCCTTTTGCTTGCAATCTTTCAAAAAACCAGTCTACAGCGTTGTGGGATGTGAGAATTAACCAATGAAAGCTTGACAATTGTGCGATCGCCCTGTCTAATGGTTCCCAAGTGGACGGTGGGCTAATTACCAAGGCGGGCATTTCGATCGCGCGGGCTCCTAGTTGCTGGAGTCGATCGCTAAATTGACCTGACTGGGAAGCTGCACGGGTGACTAAAATCGTTTTTCCGGCTAGCGGCTGGCTGTTGTTAGAAATGACTGGTGTAACGCTCATGTTTGTGTTTTTTTGTCCAATTAAATATTCGCGCAATCTGACTACTTCTCCAATGACGATCGCGCAAGGCGACAGAGATTGACCTGCTGTTTGCTGTACGATATCGGAGAAAGTACCCAGCCAAATTTGCTGTTCGGGGCGGCTGCAATCTCGGATAATGGCGATCGGAGTTTCGGGCGATCGCCCGTGTTTTTGCAATTGCCAAATTATCTCGCTTAAATTGCGCCCTCCCATCAATATTACCAAAGTTTCAATCTTCACTAATGCTTCCCATTCTAAAGCATCCGGTTCGTGGCCGCTCATCACTGCAAAACAGCGGCCCATCACCGGATCTGTGAGGGGAATGCCTGCTAGTAAAGGGGCGGCTAATACTGATGAAATTCCGGGTACTACTTCAAACTCGCAGCCTGCTGTTATCAATGCTTGAATTTCGGAACTGGAGCGGCCAAAAATAAACGGATCGCCGCTTTTGAGGCGCACGACTTGTTTGCCTAGCTTGCAATGTTCTACCAGCAAGCGGTTGATTTCTTGCTGCTGGGTGGAAGGTTTGCCGCCGCGTTTCCCGACTTCGATTTTCCGACAAGTTACTGGGATTAATTCGAGTTGCGGGATGTCGATGAGAGCGTCGTAAATTAACACTTCGGCTTGGGATAGCAGTTTGTGCGATCGCACTGTCATCAAGTCACAATCTCCGGGCCCCGCGCCGACTAGATAAACTTTTCCTTTTGGGTTTTTCATAAGTCATCCTCGATAGTATAATTTAAGTCATTAGTCATTAGTCATTAGTCATTAGTCATTAGTCATTAGTCATTAGTCATTAGTCATCTTGCCCGCTCGCGAAGTCGAAGGGTAGTCATTAGTCATGTTTTGCTGTCCTCCCCGAGCTTTCCGTCCAACGTTATCAGGAAAAAGGAAGAAGGAAGAAGGAGCAACCATCAAATAACAAATAACAAATAACAAATAACTAATGCCCAATGCCCTGTTTGACCAATGCCCAATTCCCTGTTTGGCTAATTCCTAACCAAAAATCCTATATTTATGCAGATTATCATCATCACGGCCGCCGATGCAAATTACTTTGAACTGGTGCGAGGTACTATTTTATCGGTGCGGGAAAAACCAGAGGGTGCAAATGTGGCGATCGGCTTTTTCGATCTCGGCTGCACTCCCCAACAGTTGCAGTGGCTGGAAACACAAGTTAATTTCATTCAAAAACCTGATTGGAACTTTGACTTTCCCGGTAAAAACGAAGCCCCTCACTATCTCAAAGGACTTTTAGCTCGTCCGTTTCTGCGCCGCTACTTCCCAAATTTTGACATCTACCTATGGATAGATGCCGATGCTTGGGTGCAAGATTGGCAAGCTGTTGAACTGTTAGTTAAAGGCGCGGCCAAACGCGGTTTAGCAGTTGTTCCCGAATTAGACAGAGGCTATTATTTAGCTTACGGCAAACTGCCTTGGTATTGGGAATTTGTTTCCCGCGATTATCAAGCAGTTTTTGGTGAAGAAGTGGCCCAACAGTTGCACAGCTATCCCACCATCAATGCAGGTGTTTTCGCGCTGCAAAAAGATGCGCCGCACTGGGAACTTTGGGCCGAATATCTGGAACAGGGATTGCAGCGGCACGTTTCTTTAATGACAGATCAAATAGCTTTAAATCGGTTGGTTTACGGCACTGAAATGTTCGACAAAACAGAGATGCTGCCCGCGAGGTGCAACTGGAGCTGCAACTTTGGTTTGCCCGTCTGGGACAAGCAGCGAGCCTGTTTTGTGGAGCCGTATTTACCGCACGGGGCGATCGGCATTCTGCACATCACCGGTCACAAGCACGACTTGGTAAAATTAGCAACAACCGACGGCAGCCAAATAGAAATTAGTCTCCGCTACCAACCGATACAACAGCCAGTATCTCCACAGTTAAAACCAACACAAATTACATTGCCACCACAATCTGAAATGAACAACAATACTTTGTTACCCCCCGGAGATTACGTCTCGCACGGATTAAAAATTGTTCTCCCAGATGCCTACTTTCCCAACATGATTGTCGGCGATACTCAAACTTGTTCGTGGCCCTACCTGCGCCGGGAAATTCAGCACAATTGGTATGTCGATCGCCGCGCTAATTCAGTCGGGTTTCTCAGCCGCGACGAAGCACACATTCTGTACAATACAGCCCTGCAATTTGCCGGGAAAAAAGCCTTAGAAATCGGCTGCTGGCTGGGATGGTCTGCCTGTCACTTAGCCCTCGCAGGAGTTGAATTAGATGTAATCGATCCGCTGTTAGAAAGAGAAGACATTCGACAAAGCGTCATCGATTCAATTCAAGGCGCTCTCAATGCGTCTGGCGTGCAAACTTCCGTGAAGCTAGTACCCGGTTACAGCCCCCAAAGAGTTGAACAATTAGCAAAGGATTTAAACCGCAAATGGTCGTTAATTTTTATTGACGGAGAACATGAAGGTGAGGGGCCGTTAAATGATGCGATCGCCTGCGAAAAGTTAGCAGAAAAAGATGCAATAATTTTGTTTCACGACTTAGCGGCTCCCGCTGTCGCGAAAGGCTTAGATTACTTGAAACAAAGGGGATGGCATACTGTAATTTATCAAACAATGCAAATTATGGGGGCAGCTTGGCGGGGGAATGTCGCGCCGATCGAACATCAACCAGATCCGAATGTTTCCTGGAATTTGCCAGCACATTTGCAGGGTTATTCAATTAGCGGTATATCAAACAATCAATCTGTCGATCGAGAAATCACTGTCCGACAAGTACATGAAATGATGCAGCAAGCAGTTGCATTACTCCATAGCAATAATCCGGTAGAAGCTATGCGACTGGCTGAACAAGTCGCCTCACTAAATATTTATGTTCCCGGAATGCACTACCTGCGCTCTGTTTGTTTGAGCAATGCAGGACGGCATCAGGAAGCACTTATAATGGCTAAAGCGGAATTGGCGATCGATCCGGCGCACCGCCAAGCACAAGTACAAGTTGAAAACTTAACTAAGGCTTTATTGCAAATAAAAATACCCGCACAGCAACGCTCGTGGAATACAACTCTTCCGCGCGAACATCTGCTGCTCATTCAAGACGCCACTCTGAACTATTCATATCGAGGCGTACCGATGCTCAAAAATCCCTTCGATTTTACGCTGTACCCCCTGTTATTTTGGAACTTAAAACCGCTCACAATTATTGAAATTGGATCGAAACATGGTGGGAGTGCTTTGTGGTTTGGAGATATGCTAAATAATTTTGGCATTGACGGTCACATTTATTCTATTGATATTTTCAAAGTTACTTCAGTTCAACATCCTCGCGTCACTTACATGAAAGGAAACGGACGAGCTTTAGAAGACTTATTGACACCAGATTTTATCAACTCATTGCCGCGCCCCTTACTGGTAATAGAAGATGCAGACCATACCTACGAAACTAGCAGCCACGTCTTGGAGTTCTTCCATCCGTATCTTAAGCAGGAAGAATATATTGTAATTGAAGACGGAATTATTTCAGATTTAGAGCAAGATGCTTCCTATAATAGCGGCCCTCACAAAGCATTGAAAAAGTTCCTTGCCGAACACAAAGATGAATATGAAATTGATAGCAGTTATTGCGATTACTTTGGCTATAACATGACTTGGTGTACCAATGGTTTTTTAAAGAAAATAAAAGCACCGTCATCGATCGGCGAGCTGTTTTCAAATAACCAGCTTGATGACGAGTTTCAATCAATACTGTTAGTTATTAGACCTTACACATTATTGAGCGATTCGAGGCTGTTTTCTCTGTATTGTTTGACAAAGCAAATATGTGTGGAAGATTTGCCGGGAAATTTTGTAGAATGCGGAACTTATAAAGGCGGCTCAGCAGCATTGATGGCATTTGTAATTAAACATTACAGCCGCCGTCCGAGAGTGCTGTATGCTTTTGATACGTTTGAAGGAATGCCGGCACCTACCGAGATCGATCGACATCAGGGAATACCTGCAAATCTCACCGATTTTGGCGAAGGAACTCTCAAAGCTGCAATTAGTGAAAATTTGGATAAAATCTGTGAATTACTGCAAGTTGGAAATGTTGTGGTACCGGTTAAGGGATTATTCGCCCAGACTTTACCCAAATACAAGTCAGCAATAGGAAGTATTGCGTTTCTGCACGCTGATGGAGATTGGTACGAGTCAACAATGGATATATTTAATACGCTTTATGACAGCGTGATTGCTAACGGTTTGATTCAAGTTGATGATTACGGGCACTGGGAGGGCTGCAAGCAAGCAATACATGATTTTGAGAGGATGAAAGGCGAGTCATTTTCTCTGCATACCATTGATGAAACAGGAGTATGGTTTCAAAAGTTGAAGTAAGCTGTCGCGCAAATAAACATTGCATATTCAGGGCGGGTTCTCCTGCCCAACCCCTACTCCCCACAAGATTTTTCGGGTTTTTTGATATACAGTTTGAATGCCGCAACGGCTTATGTTGTTTCCGGTTGCATGGGAATGATTTAACCTTATTAGTACACAGAGTACACAGAGAGATTAGAGAGAAATGAATACAGGACGATGAAGAGAGGAATTGATATTAATACCAAATCCGAGTTTGTTATCCCCTTTATGAACCAGTCGGCCTTGGGGCCGACATCGTTTGTGTAAACCTGGTTTCAACCGCCGAATCATCTAAAGAGTTATCACATCTAGAAAGCGCTTAATTTGTTTTTCCCAAGTCCAATCTAGCATGAAATTGGCTGCAGCTAAACCGCGATTTTTTGCTTCTGTGCGATTAGTATAAACTTGCTCCAAAGCATCAATAACTTCTGCAACATCCGACTCTCCCCAACCTTCTACACCGGGAAAATGAGCTGTCGGTTTAACTCGTCCCTGATGCGATAAAGGATAGCAAATATTGCTGTAAATCAAGTCTAAATGACCAGTATTTGCTGATAAAATAGTCGGAATTCCGCAGGCCATACTTTCCATTGCGACTAAATTAGTGCCGCCTTCGCAACGGTTGGTGAAAACAGCGCAGTCGGCTTCTCGCAAAATTTGTCCTGAGAGGTGATTGGGTATTAAGCCAATGTCGATAAAAGATTCAACTGGTAAACCGTTGGCTGCTAACCATTGGGAAATTCCTAAACTTCCGTCGCGGTTGATATTAGGAAATCCCGCAACGTTTCCGGTTTGTTCCATTCCCAGCATATATTGAGGCCAAAAGTTGTGCCACGCTGTTAGTAACAGTGCTTCTGGATGTTTGGCGCGAAATTGTTTGAAAGCGGCAATTACAATGTCTTGGCCTTTGCGATATTCTAGTTTGCCGCCGGAGAAAATGACGAAGCGATCGCCAAATAGATTAGATTTGGGTGCAGGATGGAAAATTGTCGGGTCAATTCCTTGATTTACCATCGCCACATTTGTTAAGCCGCAGCTTCGCAAAACATCGGCATTCCAGTTAGAACCGGCGACAATTACGCTATATTTTTTGGCTTTTTCTAGTGCTTCTGCTGTGATTCGCGTGTCTTCAAAAAAGATGACTCCTACTTGACAAGCGCTGGTAATTTGATTCTCAACTCCAGACGAAACTAAATTATTTCCTAAACCGTAAAGTACGGGAAAGTTGCAAGCAATTTGTTTGTCATAATTCGCGGTTACTAATTGTTGAAAATCTTTCTGCTTTTCTATTAGGGGTAATAACAGCGATTTGTGCAGCGGATTGAGCGATTCTGAGCTGATGGATGGCGGTGCTAAAAGTGCTACTTCCCAGGCGGGATTTCGCAGCAGTTGCAGTGTTAAATTGATGCCGTAAATTCCCCAGCCGCTGGTGATGCTGAGCGGCCAACTGATGCCGATTCCTGTTGTTTTTGGCGGGGTTTCTGGTGGGAGATTTTGAGGAATTAGCAGGGGCGGTGTGTTGGTTTCCTGCCCTTGGGAAGTATAAATTAGCTGTTCTAGGGCTGCTTTTACTCGATCGCCCACGCCATCCCAATCACCCGGTTTTTCCTGGCGAAACAACCGCACAGTAGGATACCAAGGACTATCTTCGCGATCGAGCATCCACCGCCAGTCGGCCACAAAAGACAGCAAAATCCACACCGGTTTGCCCAACGCCCCGGCTAAATGCGCCACAGCAGTATCGACGCAAATTACTAAATCCAGTTGGGAAATAATCGCTGCCGTCTCAGCAAAATCAATGCAATGTTTGCTCAAATCTTGAACTTGCTGTTGATTTAATAAAGCGTAATCCTTCGCTGGCAAATCTTTTTGCAGGCTGTAAAAACTCGCTCCCGGAACATCTAAAAACCTTGCAAAATTGCTCAACTTACACGAGCGATCGTTGTTTTTGCGGTGCAGCGGGCCGCCCGCCCACACAATACCTACTTTTAGTTTATTGTTCGGCTCTAAGAAAAATTTACCATCCTCTGGCGGAGCTAAATAAGGAATATTTACAGGTATATTTTCCAAAGTTGTTCCCAGAATTCTGGGCAAACTCATTAGCGGCGCTTGTACTTGAAAATCCACCATATCTTGCGGCTTTGTTACTACAAGATCGATGCCGGCAACTTTTTCAAACAAACGCTTCAGCGACTGATGACAAGCCACAATAACTTTGCCACCTTTTTGCTTAACTAAAGGTGCGTACCGGATAAAATGAATGGTGTCGCCCAAACCTTGTTCGGGGTGCAACAATATTGTTTTTTCCTGCAAATCGGAACCGTCCCAAAGCGGTTGCTCAAAATATCTGGGTTCCAATTCTTTCGTTTGCCAGCGCGATTCGTACTCGGCAAAACCGCGCTCAAAATTTCCCGTTAAGAGCAAAGCTAAGGCTAGTCTCAAACGCCAATTTGGTGATTCGGGACATAGTTGAATTGCTTTATTGTAGAATTCGATCGCCTCTGCGACTTTTCCCTGTTCTTCGAGGGCACAACCCAAGTATAAGTTCGTTTCGCTGAGATTGGGATTAATTTTTAGGGCTTGCTTGTAGTGGAAAATAGCCTCGGCTATTTGCCCGTTTTCCTGTTTGAAATAACCTAAATAACTGTGGGCTCCTGCGTGGTTTGGCGAGGCGACAATTACCTGTTCGTAGCGATCGGCTGCTTCTGCTTGTTTCCCTTGTTTTCGCAAGGCATTTGCTATGTGAAAATCGACATCAATTGCTGTCAGTTTTTGGGCAGATCCGAGACTGGGCGATGGCGATGTTTCCCTCACACTCAAGGATTTTGTTAACTCTTGCAAAGCTATTTTTACCCGATCGCACACTTCCTCCCAATCGCCCGGTTTTTGCTGCCGAAACAACCGCGCCGTCGGATACCAAGGGCTGTCTTCGCGCTGCAACATCCACCGCCAATCCGGCGCAAAACACAGCAAAATCCATACCGGTTTGCCCAAAGCACCGGCTAAGTGAGCGACAGCAGTATCGACGCAAATTACTAAATCCAGTTGCGATACCACCGCCGCAGTATCGGCAAAATCGTTCAAATTGTCGCTCAAATCGATCGCGGAAGTTTGACTTAACAAAGTAAGATCGCCCGCCGATAATTTTTTCTGAAGACTGTAAAAAGTTACGCCCGGAATATCTAACAATTTCAGAAAATAGCTTAAATCACTCGATCGCACAAAATCCTTCAAATGTTCCGAACTTCCCGCCCACACAATCCCCACTTTCAAATTGCGATTCCCTACGGGATAGCTGCGCTTCACGGAGTTTAGGGAAAATTGCCAATTCGGCGGCGCTGCTAAATAAGGAACATTTGCCGGTATATTTTCTAAATTTGTTCCCAGAATGTGCGGCAAACTCATCAGCGGTGCTTGCACTTGAAAATCGGACAATTCGTCCATCCGCACCGCCACTTGTTCGATGCCAGGAATCTGCTTGAATAAACGCTGGAGTTCTTGATAGCAAGAAAGGATTACTTTGCCGCCTTTTTGCTGCACAATTGTTGCGTAGCGCACAAACTGAATTGCGTCGCCCAAACCTTGTTCGCAGCGAATCAAAATAGTTTTGCCGTGCAAATCTGAACCGTCCCAAATCGGCCGATCGAAATTCAACCACTGCGTTTTTTTTGCCCCATCGGTTTGCCAGCGCCATTCGTACTCGGCAAAACCGCGAAGCAAGTCACCTGTTAACAGCAGCGCTAAGGATAAATTGAAGTGAGCTTTAGCACAATTTTCATCTAAATTAATAGCTCGATTGTAACATGAAATTGCCCGCTCAACCTCGTTCTTGGCTTCTAAAACCGTGCCTAAATTGTTGAGCGCTTCTACGTGATTTGGCTGCAAAGATATTGCAGTTTCTAAACTCACCAAAGCTAGTTCGTATTGGCGTGTTTCTAAGAATAAATTTCCCAAGTGATAATGCCCTGTCGCGCTGTCAGGTTCTATCTCAATTGACAGACAATAAAGACGTTTAGCTTCTTCTAGCTGATTTGTTGCTTGCATGGCCGCGCCCAAATTTACGATGGCCGGCACGTAATTGGCATTGATGGAAAGTGCTTGATTAAAACAGGCGATCGCACTTGACAACTCGCCCTGCTGCTGGAGTATCGCGCCGAGATTGTTGAGGGCTTTGACGTAAAGGGGATTTAGGGCGATCGCCTTTTGGAAACAAGATATAGCATCGTCTATACGGCCCTGAGTTTGCAGAAAAATACCAAAGTTATTTTGGGATAGAGCGCAGTTTGGGTCGATTTCGATCGCGCGCTGATAATATGTTGCAGCCCCTGTTAAATCGCCTGTTTGGTGCAGCGTCACCGCTAAATTTGTGGCTACTTCGATCGAATTCGGGCAGCTAACTAAAGCATTTTCAAAACACGTAATCGCCTCAATAAATTTTCCTTGCGACTTCAGCAGATTTCCCAGATCGAACTGTTGCTTAGCCAAGTCAATATTTAGCTGAATTTCTATTACTCCTCGTTCTTCCTGATGGTGAGCAATTCTTTCTCGGAGCGCCAAACCAACCGCTTCTAAAACTCCTTCCCAATCTTGTGCTGTTGACTGCCGAAACAAGCGCGCCGTCGGATACCAAGGGCTATCTTCCCGTTCCAACATCCACCGCCAATCCGGCACAAAACACAGCAAAATCCACAGGGGTTTGCCCAAAGCACCGGCCAAGTGCGCCACAGAAGTATCCACCGAAATTACTAAATCAAGAGCAGATATTGCGGCTGCTGTATCGGCAAAGTCGTGCAAATAAGAGCTTAAATCTGTCACAGGCATTTGCTCTAACAAAGCGCGTTCTTCTGCTGTCATTTCCTTTTGCAAACTGTAAAAATCTGCTCCGGGAATATCTAATATTTTGGCTAACAAATTGAGCGAAAACGATCGCACTTTATTTTGTGAATTGTTAGTATTGCCGCACCAGACAATCCCTACTTTCAAATTAGCAGTTTGTCTCAAAGTAAATTCCCCGCCGGGAGGCGGAGCTAAATAAGGAACCTGGGCGGGTATAGTTTCTAAGGTTGTTCCCAGGAGGTGCGGCAAACTCATGAGGTGCGCGCGAACTTGAAAATCCGGCGCTGCTTCTGGACTAATTATTAACTGATCGATTCCCGCAACTCGTGCAAACAACCGCTGCAAGTGCGGCAAACACCAAACAATTACCCGACCGCCTTTTTGCTTGACTAATTCTGCGTAGCGGATAAATTGAATTGCATCGCCCAAACCCTGTTCCGGGCAAAGCAAAATTGTTTTTCCCTCCAAATCTTTGCCGTCCCAAATCGGTTGGAGAAAGTTGTATTGCGGGAACTGTTTTTTTTCAACTACCAGCCGCGATTCGTACTCTGCAAAACCGCGCTGAAAATCTCCCGCCAGCAGCAATGCTAAAGCTAAATTTAGGTGAGATTCGGGGTTGGCAATATTGAATTCAACTGCTCGATCGTAATAGGTGACAGCATCGGCAAATTGTCCGCCTTGGTGCAGAATGTTTCCCAAACCGTTGAGAGAATTGACGTAACCGGGTTTGAGTTCGATCGCCCGATTGTAACAATCCATCGCCTCCGTCATTTTTCCCGCTTCCTCAAAAGCTTTAGCGAGATTGTTCAAAGCTTCGGGAAAGTCGGGTTTCAGGCTCAAAGCTTGCTGATAGCAGGCGATCGCATCTTGAATTTTACCTTGTTTGTGCAGGACAATTGCCAGATTGCAGCGAGCGCCCGCACTGGCTGGATATTTTTGAATCGCTTGCTGGCAAAAGGCTAGAGCCTCATCTAACCGATCTTGGTTTGACAGCCAATTCCCAAAAGCCAGATCGGTTGCTGCCAAATCGGGTTCCAGCGCCAGAGCTCGTTCGTAATAGGCGATCGCATCTGCAACTCGGCCCTGCCGGATCGAGGCGTATGCTAAGTTGTGCAAAGCGTCGAAATAATTGGGATCGAGCTCGATCGCCCTTTCGTAATTCGCGATCGCGCGATCGTAATCCGCGCCCGCTTCCTCCCCTTGTTTCTCCAAAGCAATGCCCAAATTCAAATAAGCCGCCGCGCAATCAGGATTGACTTGAATCGCTTGCTGGTAAAGCTTTACAGCCTCATTCACATTCCCTTCTTCTTCCCGCAGCAGCCCCAAATTAATCATCGCTTCGGCGCAATTCGGGTTCAAAGACAGCGCCCGCTGGTATTGTGCGATCGCCTCTGCTGTCTCCCCTGCTTCCGCCAGGGCGCTGCCCAAATTGCTCGCAGTTTCCGCCAAATTCCCATCGATTTCTAGCGCTTTTTTGTAGTGCGCGATCGCCTCCGTCAAGCGCCCGCTTTGCTGTTTGACAACGCCTAAATTGTTGTGCGCCGCCGCGTAATCGGGATCGATCCGTAGCGCCCGCTCGTAACATTCGATCGCACCGCCAAAATTGCGCTGCACCTGCAAATCTCTGCCAGAGCGAAACTCTGCATCCGCCGCCGGCGCAGGTGCAGCCTCAACCAGACGGCACAGAGATTGCACCACCCGATCGAAAACGCCCTCCCAGTCGCCCCTGCTGGGCTGGCGAAACAGCCGCGCCGTCGGATACCAAGGACTGTCTTCGCGCTCCAGCAGCCACCGCCAATCCGGCGAAAATGCCAGCAAAATCCACACCGGTTTGCCCAAAGCGCCCGCCAAATGGGCGACAGCGGTATCGACGCAAATTACTAAATCCAATTCGGCGATCGCAGCAGCAGTATCGGCCAAATCCCCCAAATGCCGGCTCAAATCGACGATTGGAGTTCGATCCAACAGCGCGCGATCGGCCTGGGAAACCTCTTTCTGCAAGCTGTAAAAACTTACCCCCGAAACGTCCAAAAGCGGCAGAAACTGACTTAAACTGCAAGAACGCTGCATATTTTTGCGGTGTTTGGGATTCCCCGCCCAAACAATCCCAACTTTCAAATTGCGATCGGGCAAAAGCCCAAATTCAGCACCCGCAATCCCAGATAAATAAGCAGTATTTGCCGGAATTGTTTCCAGCGTTGTACCCAGAACATAGGGCAAACTCAACATCGGCACTTGCACGTCAAATTCCGGCAGCGGCTCGCCTCTAACTATTAGCAAATCAATCCCGTCAACCGTTGCAAACAAACGTTGCAATTGCGGGTAACAGCCAACAATTACCCTACCGCCTTTATTTTTGACAATCGCAGCGTAGCGCACAAACTGAATCGAATCGCCCAAACCTTGTTCGGCGTGAAGCAAAATAGTCTTTCCATGCAAATTGGAACCATCCCACAGCGGCCGGTATTCTCTCGCAGCCACTGTATTTTCCGGCCCAGTCATAAAACAGGAATGACCGATTTTAAATTCATTAATTTTCCAGCGCCACTCGTATTCGGCGAGACCATTTTCCAAATCTCCCGCCAACAGCAAAGCCAAGGACAAATTGAGGTGAGCGCTAGCATGATCTGGACTCAAAACAATCGCCCGTTTGTAGCAGGCGATCGCCTCTTCTACCGCGCCTTTTTCCAGAAAAGTCCTGCCTAAATTGTTAATAGCTTCCACAAAATCCGGCAGCAATTCTAGAGCTTTGTGATAATATTCTAGGGCATCTTCTAAATTGCCTTGTTCTTGCAAAACTGTTGCCAGATTGTTGTAAGCTTCCCAACTGTGCGGGTTAATTTCCAGCGCCCGCCGGTAGAGGTTAACAGCCTCTAAAAGTTTGCCTTTTTCTTGCAGCGCCACCGCTAAATTTATCAGTGCGGGTACGAAATTCGGTTCGGCGGCAAGAGCTTGTTCGTAATGTGCGATCGCCTCTGCGACTTGACCTTTTTCCTCAAAAATTTTTGCCAAATTGTAAGCTGTTTGAGGAATATCTGGAGCCAGGGCTAAAGCTTCTCGGTAATGCGGAATAGCTGCATCTAACTCGCCATTTTCTTGTTTGAGAAAACCATAATTAATCCGGGCTTGCACGCAATTTGGATCGAGAAATATGATTTGTTCGTAAAGGGCGATCGCCTCTTGCTTGTCGCCTGTTTCCATCAACTTTTCGGCTTGCTGCAACATATCCTCTAAAACAACCGAATTTTCCCCATTAGCCGCCCTAGTAATAGATGTTTCAATTGGCGGCATTTGCTCGATTGCTACGCGGTTGGCCAGCGCTTCGCCCGCTGTCAAAAATATTTTTTGGCTATCCTCAACCAAGCTAGCATTTGTCATTTCCAGCGCTGCAGCACCGACTGTCTTTGCGATGGACAAATTTTTAGTATTATCCTCGGAATAAGTAGCAGAATTGGCGATCGCCAACAAACTCAAAGCCGCCCGCACATCCTGAAACAATTCTTGCCAACTTTCCGGCTGACTTTGGCGGAAAAGCCTAGCAGTTGGATACCAAGGATTGTCTTCGCGATCCAGCAGCCAGCGCCAGTCAGGAGCAAAAGAAAGCAGCACCCAAACCGGTTTTCCCAAAGCACCCGCCAAGTGCGCCACAGAAGTATCGACACTAATCACCAAATCCAGTTGAGATATAGCAGAAGCCGTATCAGCAAAGTCGTTCAGGTGCGGGCTCAAATCCGGCACCAAGTGGTGGTTGAGCAAAGTGCGATCGCTCTCGGACAAGTTTTTTTGTAAACTATAAAAAGCAATTCCCGCCACATCAAAAAACGGAATAAAATCGCTCAAACTGCAAGAGCGCTGATTGTCTTTCCGCCTGGTTGGATTCCCCGCCCACACAATCCCCACCTTAAATTTTGCATCAGAAGCCAGCGCAAATTTGCACTCAGCAGGCGGAGCTAAATAAGGAACATTTGCCGGGATTGTTTCCAGAGTTGTCCCCAAAATTCTGGGCAAACTCATCAGCGGTGCGTGAAAGTCAAATACTGGTAAACCCTCAAAACTAACTGATAAATATTCAATGCCGGCAACAGTCGCAAACAACCGCATCAGTTCCCGATAGCAAGCCACCATAACTTTAGCACCTCGGCTGCGAAGAATCGGCGCGTAGCGAATAAACTGAATCGAATCGCCCAAGCCTTGTTCGACGTGCAGTAAAATAGTTTTAGAATCCAAATCCGAACCATCCCAAAGCGGCTGTTGAAATTGCCTCGGTTGTAGTTGCGGAGTGCGCCACCGCCACTCGTATTCAGCAAAACCGCGCTGATAATCTCCGAACAACAGCAAAGTTAAACTAAATTCGAGGTGTGCGGTGGCGTTGTCGGGCTGCAATTCCAAGGCTCGACGGTGACAATAAAAAGCCTCTTGAAAATTTCCTAAATCCACCAATGCGTGTCCGAGGTTGTTAATAGCATCCACGAAGTCGGGCTTGAAGCTTAATGCTTGTCGGTAGTGGTCTATGGCTGCTTGAGGATTGCCTTGTTCGTGGTAAAATGCTCCGATATTGTTTTGCGCGTCGGGATTTTTGGGTTCTATTTCTACAGCTTGCTGGTAGCAGTTGAAAGCTGCGGCTAATTTACCTTGCTGCTGCAAAACTCGGCCCAATCCTAGCAGAGAATATGTCAATTTAGGATTTATTTGTAAAGCGTGCAAATAACAGGCTGCTGCTGCGTTTAGTTCATTTTTTTCTGTAAAAATTTTTCCTAAATTGTGGGCGGCTTCAACCAGGTTTGGGTCGAGTTTGAGCGCTGCTTGGTAATATACAATTGCCGCGTCTGTTTCTCCTAATTGCTGTTTGAGCCAGCCCAATTTATTGCAGGCGAGTGCGGAATTTGGCTGTATTTTGATAACTTGTTCGTAACTAACGATCGCCCTTTGATATTCGCCGACATCCAGCAAAACATGGGCCTTGTTTAAATGTGCTTCTACAAAATCTGGGTTTTGGGCGATCGCGCGATCGTAAAAATCGATCGCCTCAGCAACTTTTCCCTGCTGTCTCAGCGCTATTCCCAACAAACAAAGCACGTTTGCTGAATCCGGCTCGACTTCTACGATTTGCCGGTACAAATTTTCAGCTTCTAACAAACGCCCAGCTTGGTGATTTTCCCAAGCTCTTTTCAAACAGTCTTCAGCACTCTGTTTAACGGCCAATTTTTGCGATTTTTTTTGAGAAGCCATAGTTATCTTTGTTGTTTGGGAGTTCGCTAACTTGTAATTACCAACTGATTCTAATTTGTTAACTATTCCTTCCTTTCTTCTTCCCTCAACATTGTTAAATCCTTTAAATTTATTAAAGTGATTACAAAATCGGTTCTGAAATGACCTCCCTTAAATCCGTTACATCCGTTACATCCGCTACAAAAGAAGCGGACGTACTTCCTTCATTTACCCTAACAAACAAGCTGCTGGAAAAATCAAATATTCTAAGAAAAACAACTTCCAGATAAACTGATAAAAATCCGCAATTTCTTTTTGCTCCTCCAAATCAACTTTTGCGCTCCAAAACCACATCAAACCCAAAGCCGCCAAATGAGAAACTGCCAGAAATACTAAATTAACATGAGACAAAACAATGACTCCCGCCACAGTCGCGCCCACATAGCAAACTGTCAACACCCAGCGAGACAAATTAAAGACGGCCGGCTTGCCCAGCTCAATCGTAAACGTAGTAATATTGTATTGCTTGTCGCCTTCCATGTCAGGGATATCTTTGAAAATGGCGATCGCAAAAGTAAACACCACCACAAACACCGTCAGCACCCAAACTTCCGCAGGAATTGCAAAAGACACACTATCCAAACTCCAGCCCGAAAAAGCGCTTTTCGCCCTTCCCAAACCCAACACCCAATTAAAGTGTAAAAATAACCCTAGATTTACGATCGCCCCCCGCACCGTAAAAATGCACAGCGCCGCCCAAAAAGGAAACCGCTTCAGCCGAATTGGCGGCAGAGAATAAGCAGTCCCGATCGCCAAACTAACACCAACTGTAGCCAGCAAAAACGGCCCTTGCAAAACAGCAATCAAAATTGCTAGAATTCCCGTTACAGCTACAATTAATTTCCCAGTTTTTCGGGAAAATTCCCCAGAGGCGATCGGCAAATACGGCTTATTTATTTTATCAATTTCAACATCTTCTAACTGGTTCAATCCCACAATATAAATATTGCCGCAAATGCAAGCCAACCAAGCACAAGCTAGGGGTAAAAGTACAGGATTCACAAACAGTTGTGCGCTTTGGGCGATCGCGTACAAAGCCAGCACGCTCAACGTAGTCCCCACAATCGTATGCGGCCGAGAAAACTCCCAAAATGCCCTCACCCAGCTTTGCGGAGCCGAGCCATCTTTATCTTGATCGATCCAAGACTTATCAATCGAATCGTTGCCCATAAATCCCACACCCGCACCAGAAATAATATTAAGCAAAGTGGAAATTATCCACCTTAATTGAACTTGCCGCCAGAAATATCATCGACCCAACCCTCTTCCGACTTCCATTGGACTGATGACTTTAGACGGAAAGCAGTTGCCAGTTCTCAGTTGTCAGTTGTTACTAACAACAAATAACAAATAACAAATAACAAGTAACTACTGACTGAGGACTAATGACTAATGACTACTGACTGAGGACTAATGACTAATGACTAATGACTAATGACTAATGACTAATGATTTATTTTACAGCACAAATCAGTCCGAAACGAATCAATCCGCTCTGATATCCCCGGCTCATCAATCCGAGAGCAAGTGCAGCTTGAATCGTCGTCCAACCGCTCGTCAGCAAACCCCAAATCGCGCTCGGAGTCAAAGCAGAATCGATCACCACATCCCAAAAAGGAGCAACTGCTTTTGACCAATCAGCGCTGCGAATACTTGTAAAAGGCAAACTGCGGACAATTTCCTCATATTCCGGTAAAGAAATCACGTAAGGCAAAGCATAAACTCGGTAAATTTCTGCCAATTCCTTTCTCTCTGCATCAGTCAATTCTCCCGCCGTTTCTCCCACCGGGCGGTGACACCAAGTTGCTAACATCAAAGTTCCTCCCGGCTTGAGCACGCGGCAGCATTCCTGCAAAAACTTAATTTTGTCGGGCATGTGTTCGCCGCTTTCGAGGGACCAAACTAAGTCGAAGGACTCGTCAGGAAAAGGCATATTCAAAGCATCTGCTACTAAAAAGTTAACATTGCTTTCGAGTCCTGCAATTTTAGCGCGTTCAGTCGCTCTGTTGGCCTGTACCGGACTCAGGGTGATGCCGGTGGCCGTCACGCTAGCGCCCGTTTTGTTTTGTTCGGTCGATCGCCCAAAATCTCGATCGACCCCACCATCCGACTGTAAATTATTTTGGGCGATCGAACTAAACTTTTCAGTCAAATAAAGCGTGCTACCGCCGATTCCGCAACCGACATCTAAAATGCGGTAAGGTTCGCAGAGTGCCTTCTCTGACGGTACTCCAGCCCAGCCCAGCAGTTCTTCGATCAAATCTATCTGAGCCTGTCGGCGCTCTTTTTTCAAATTGCCATCCGCGCCGTAGTAACCGTGGTGCATGTGTTCGCCCCACACCTGTTCCCACAAACCGCTAGAAGCGTCGTAGAGTTCCTGAATTTGCTGGTAAAGTGTTGATGTCATCGCCAGATCGCAAGTTATTAAAGGAATTCTACCGTTATTTTCCCGATGTTGTCATGGAATGTGACGATTTGGTGCGATCGGTCGATCGGCATTCCCCAGACCGAGATATCCTTATTTATACCCCTGGATAGATTTGTCGGTTTCCTCTCAAATCGAAAAATCTCAAATCTCAAATCGATTTGTCGATTCCCTCTAAAATCTAAAATCTAAAATCTAACATCTAAAACCTAAAATCGAATGACAGTCTCGCGAACCATTTGCTTGGGCTTTCTCACCGTCATCGCCGCAGGTGCTCTACTACTGATGATGCCATTTTCCACAAGTGATGGAAGTTGGAACGATCCGATTGCAGCAATCTTTACCTCTACTTCCGCAGTCTGCGTCACAGGCTTGTCAGTTGTGGATGTCGGAAAATATTACTCTTTTTGGGGCCAACTGTGCCTACTTTTGCTCGTGCAAATAGGAGGCTTGGGCTACATGACAGCCACCACTTTCTTGCTGCTGTTATTAGGCCGCCGCTTTGGCTTAAAAGACAAAATTGCCCTGCAACAATCTCTCGACAAATCCGGGCTAGCCGGCGTAGTACAACTCGTGAAGTCAATTTTAGCAACAACCGTTTTGTTTGAATTAACTGGAGTCTTTTTGCTGATGTCGGTTTTCGTCCCAGAATACGGATTTAAAGAAGGTGTGTGGTTTGCCGTATTTCACAGCGTTAATGCCTTTAACAACGCCGGCTTTAGCCTCTACTCAGATAGTTTTAGCCGCTACCTCAGTTCGCCTGTAATTAACTTGACAATCGGCAGTTTGATCGTAATTGGGGGCATCGGCTATCAAGTAATTATGGAAATGTACCTGTGGCTGCGCGCTCGCTTCAACAAAAGCCCGGTATGCACAGTTTTTTCCCTAAACTTCAAAGTCGTTACCAGTACAACTGTTGTCCTTTTAATTTTAGGAACGCTAATTTTTTTGGTGCTGGAATACAACAATCCAGCAACTTTCGGTCCTCTCAACATTCCGCAAAAAGTGATGGCAGCTTGGTTTCAATCTGTTACTTCCCGCACCGCCGGATTTAATACAATTGACATTGGCAAAATGAGCGACGCCGCACTATTTATGACGATCGCCCTGATGTTTATCGGTGCCAGTCCCGGCAGTACCGGCGGCGGCATCAAAACTACAACTTTTAGGATCTTGTTTAGCTGTACCGCAGCAGTTCTCGAAGGCCAAGAAGATGTGCAGTGCTATCAGCGCCAAATCCCGCCAGCAATGATTTTGAAAACAATTAGTGTAGTCTTCGGTTCCCTGTTAGTCGCCTTTGCATCTGCAATTTTAATTCAGCTAGCCAATCCCGATCTAGAATTTATCAAAGTGCTGTTTGAAGCAGTGTCAGCTTTTGCCACTGTCGGTCTTTCCACAGGGATTACAGCCAAGATTTCATTGGTCGGAAAACTGGTTTTAATTGCTACAATGTACGCAGGTCGGGTTGGCGTGCTCCTGCTGATGAGTGCCGCTGTCGGCGACCCCAAACCGAGAGCTTTTAAATATGTTGAGGAAAGTTTGTTGGTTGGATAAATAATCCCTGCCTTGTTGCTGATAATCTAAACAATGGGTAACAACCCAAATCAACTTTTACTATTTAGTCAAAAATCAAAAGGAGGCGGCGCTGTCTCTGCCAAAATTTAAAAAGCAAGACGCCCAGCGCTGGATATTCAGTGAACCTGTCATCTTTAAATTTTTTTCGCGGTTTGCGCGCCGAAAACAAGCAGTTTGCAGTTATTGGTTTGGGACGCTTCGGCAAAGCTGTGTGTTCGACTCTTCACAGCTTGGGTTACGAAGTCCTCGGAATTGACTCCGATGAAAAAAAAGTAACTCAAGCTTTGAACGATCGCATTGCTGCTCACGTTTTGCAGTTAGATTCTACTGAACCTAATGCTCTGCGAGCAGCAGGTATATTTGAATTTGAAACAGTGATTGTGGCGATCGGCAATTACCTAGCAGAAAGCATTACCACCACCCTAAATCTTAAGGAAGGCGGAGTGACTCACGTAATAGCTAAAGCTTCCTCGGAAACTCACTTGAAAATTTTGAAAAAAGTCGGCGCGGATCATGTGGTTTTTCCCGAACGAGAAATGGGCGACTCTTTGGCTCGCATTCTTACAAAACCCAGCATTCTAGAACGCTTTGACCTCGATCCAGACCACAGCATAGTTGAGTTGCTCGTTCCTGAAAAGTTTGACGGTAAAACTATCTCCGATTTGGAACTCCGGCGCAGGTATGGTTTGAACTTGCTAGCAGTAGGTCGCACCGACAAGTTCGAGATCAATCCGCAGCCAACCCAACGCTTGAGCAAGGGCGAAGTGATGGTAGTAATTGGTTCTAATAAAGATATCAATCGCTTGCCAATTTAACAGCTCGCCATTTGACTTGCTCCACAGGTAGGGTGCGCGCCGCGCACCTTATATTATGTCCGCTCTAACCGCAAACTTTATGTTCTAATTTTTAACCGAAATATCTAAAATGAATTTCACAAATGCTGGAGTTTTTTCCGTCGCTGGTACCTCCTCTGAAAATATAGCGAAAATTTCTACAAAGTAGCAGCACCCGACGATCGCACTCCGGCAAATCTAGGGGCGATCGTCCTAAAAATTTAACCTGCATTCAAAATATTCTGCAGGTAAGCTCTGCCCAAGACCAGCACCGCCAACATTAAACCTAGTTCAACAGGCCAAGGACAAACTGCCACCAGCCAAATTAACGAACACACTCCAACAATTGCAGCTAGGGGAGCCGGAATCCCGTCTAGCGTTCTGTTGTCAGTCCGGGAACTCACCCACCAAGCAATCAAGCAGATTGTTAACGGAATCAAGTAACTTGCGATCACGATTTGTACCTCATCAATTTTTGACATCGGAAATATCAGCATATTGTAACGATACATCAAAAATTAGGCAATGAACCATTAATTGCGATAAGATATAAGGTTAATGAATTAATATTGCTAAAGTAAGAGTTTGTTTAATTTTTAGCGGACGGTCTCTCCAAAGGCAGAATTAAGTCGGAATTAGGTAGAATTGGCGGATATTTTGGTGTGGATAAGCGATGAAAGCTTTCTACCTCGATATGAATTGCGATCGGTCCCGATCTGCAAGTTATACTGAGGATTGCAGTCAGTTACTGTAGAGCGTCAATCAATGCAGGGCAAATTTTTTCGCAAGCCAGAATCAGAAAATAGCGATCGCGTCCCCCCGGGTCAATACCTCGCCAACGGCTTTCCCGTGCTGACTTACGGCGACACACCCTCCGTCAGCATAGAGAGTTGGGAATTTAAAGTTTGGGGATTGGCAAAACCAAAAACCTTCACTTGGTCAGACTTCCAGGCCATGCCCCAAAGTAACTTTACTGCCGATTTTCACTGCGTCACCCGGTGGTCAAAACTCGACGTGCAGTGGACAGGAGTCAAAGTCACAGACTTCATGAACTATGTAGAATTCGACCGATCGGCTCTGTACGTCCTCGAACACTGCTACGGTGGCTACACCACCAACATTGCGATCGCCGACTTGATCCGAGAAGAAAACTTTTTCGCCCACACCGTCTTCGGCGAACCCCTATCCCCAGACCACGGCGGCCCGATGCGGCTGGTAGTCCCCCACCTCTACGCCTGGAAAAGCGCGAAATGGATTAACGGCCTGGAGTTTACAGAAACCGAACAACTCGGTTTTTGGGAACGCAACGGCTACCACCGCAGGGGCGAACCTTGGGCCGAGGAACGCTACAGCGGTTTGTTTTGATGCGGTCGATCGCGATTCGGGCTGGTTCAGACTTTGTATAGTATTTATTTGTTGAGGCGGCAATTCACTCTTTGACAGCTTCAGCCTGCGTTCATCCCCTGTCGATCGCATCTTTGGGCTTTCTCACCGCGCCGACACCCTCTAATTCAACCAAAATACCTACACCGGGCGATCGGAGTTTGTGCGTAATTTGCCCGATCGATCGACTACTTTAACTCCTGTACGCAAGTCCCAAAACCACAAATCTTCCCAATTTTTGGTTAATACAAAACTTTTCTAACTGTCAGTTTGCACCCGTGCCACCGTGTTTATACGTAAGTGTTGGCTGTCGATAATCGAGACAGCGAATAAAATCAAAAATTAGCACGAACCAGATTAAAATTAACTTGCCTGCTCCGCGCTACCATGCTTGCCACAGCAAGGTTTCAAGCCACGATTCCGATAACTGTATTGTGTATTTTTAGGGAGCGGTTCCCCGGAATGCCAATGCGATCGACAGCATTTGTGAAGGATGTGTAAAGGCTTGATAAAGAGTCTGTCAAAATTCACCTCAAGTGCCACAAACACCAAAAAAGTATTCCATAATTAAATTATTGAAGTCGTCGCACAAAAGGAATCAGACTATGAATACCAAAATTTTATCCGCCTTAACAGCTACCGCCGCCGTCACAGCTATGTTGGGCGCAGCAGCTCCAGCCCATGCCTTCTCCTTTGGCACCAACGGTATCACCTTCACCCAAGATCAAGATGTCGAATTTAACTTCAAAGAGTCTCACGGTGCGTATACCTCCTCTTTGGGAATCTACCAAGTACAAAATTCGGTGGCATCTCTAGTCAGCACGCTGTTTTCGGAAACTAAATCCTCAGACAACGGCAGCAAGAACGAATGGAGAGGAACCTCGGGCAATACAGTCGCTTCAGGAAAGGTAGTATTCACCTTCCTGGCCAATCAAGTTTACACTTTGGGACTCAGCAACCTCTACTATGGCAATAGCGCGGGCACTGTCTACTCAACCTCAGCCTTGAACGGCGGCAGCCAGCAAGCCGTGTTTGGCGACTCGCAACTTTGGAACGCACTCGGCAAAGAAACTACGAACACCTTCCAAGCTGCTGGAAATTTCACCAACGGCATAGGTTCTCTGTTTAACGGAGGCACAACAATCTCCTTCGACGATCGCGGTAACCGTAACGACGCAGACTTCCAAGACTTCACCGTGACAGCAGAAGCAGTTCCCGAACCGATGACAATGACTGGTTTGGCTCTAGGCTTGGGCGGATTAATTGCAGCACGCCGCCGCCGCGCTAGCAAAACGGCTTCCTAATTTTTTTAACCGGAACGCTGTGTTAAACAAAAAAGAATATGATTGGCAGGCGCGCTGACAGGAAATCGGCTCGCCTTTTGCTTGAAAAAACAACAGAAATGGAAGCCGTGATTCGATTTGAGATTTGAGATTTTGGATTGATCCCCCCCATCGAGGATCGGGCTTGAGGATTTGAGATTTGAGATTTTGGATTGATTCCACAGATCGATCGCGTGGCGGGTACCACAGGAGAAATTCGCACGGTCAAGCGTGAATTCGGAAGCAAGAGGGTTTTTTCCAATCTCCCAATCTCCCAATCTCCCAATCTCCCAATCTCCCAATCTCAAGTGCGAGTGAGTTGAGGAATTTTCCAGCATATTCCAGGTCGATCGAGTAGACACTCCTAACCGGGTTTCTTGACAGTTATCCAGCGATAACTGGTGGCTGTTCGAGAAACCCGGTTTCTCTGTACGCTGCACCTACATCGAATATGCTGTATTTATTTGGGAAAGATGATTCCTCAAGAGAAAGTTGATGAATATTTACTGCCGATTGTTGGCGGAATAATTGTACTTTCTTTTGTGCCTTCGATTATTCATATAGTTAAAGAACGCCGCGCTGATAAAAAAGATTGATTCCGCCCGATATCGAAATTGTCTGCCAAAGTTAAATATCCCAGATCCATCTGTGGAGTAAATCTCCGATCGTTCAATTTTTTTATCTAAAATCGACTGACTCTGCTGTGCAGGTGAACCCCCGCTGCTGCGATCGCAAATTGGTCGATCGAACACAATCAAAATTTCAGATTATTTCAGATTAGCAGTACAACTCGCGATCGAATAAAATCGCAGCACTTGCCCGCAGATAGGTAAATCTGCTAAAACTAACAAAGTTTGATGATTTCTCAAAAATAACATACATGGTAGCTACATCCGTCAAGATTAAACACGAAGTCAAAGACTTGTCCCTCGCCCCGTTGGGCAAGCAACGCATCGAGTGGGCCGGCCGGGAAATGCCCGTTTTGCGCCAGATTCAAGAACGCTTTGCTAAAGAAAAGCCTTTCGCTGGGATTCGCTTGGCTGCTTGCTGCCACGTAACCACAGAAACCGCTCATTTGGCGATCGCCATCAAACTCGGCGGTGGCGACGCCGTACTGATTGCCAGCAACCCCTTAAGCACTCAAGATGACGTAGCCGCTTGCTTAGTTGAAGACTACGGCATTTCCGTCTTCGCCCTCAAAGGAGAAGACGCAGCTACCTACGAACGCCACGTTAACACAGCCCTCGACCACCGCCCCAATATAATCATCGACGACGGCAGCGACGTAGTAGCAGCCCTGATCCAGCACCGCCCGAACCAAATTGCCGACTTGATCGGAACCACCGAAGAAACCACCACCGGCATCGTGCGGCTGCGGGCCATGTTGAAAGACGGCGTGCTGACTTTCCCCGCCATGAACGTCAACGATGCCGACACCAAGCACTTCTTCGACAACCGCTACGGCACCGGTCAATCTACCCTAGACGGCATTATCCGCGCTACCAACATCTTGTTAGCCGGTAAAAATATTGTGGTTGCAGGTTACGGCTGGTGCGGCAAAGGCACGGCACTGCGCGCCCGCGGCATGGGCGCTAACGTAATTGTTACCGAAATCGATCCGATTCGGGCGATCGAAGCAGTCATGGACGGTTTCCGCGTCATGCCAATGGACGAAGCAGCAAAAGTCGGCGATATCTTCATCACCGTTACCGGCAACAAACACGTCATCCGTGCCGAACATTTCGACACCATGAAAGACGGCGCAATGGTTTGCAATTCCGGTCACTTTGACATTGAAATCGACCTCAAATCCCTCGGCGCAAAAAGCACCGGCGTGAAAACAGTTCGCTCTTTCACCCAAGAATACCGCCTCAACAATGGCAAGTCGATTATTGTCTTGGGCGAAGGCCGTTTGATCAACTTGGCAGCAGCCGAAGGACACCCCAGCGCCGTCATGGATATGAGCTTTGCCAACCAAGCCTTAGCCACTGAATATCTAGTCAAAAACAAAGGCAAGTTAGAGCCGGGTATTCATTCAATTCCTGTTGATGTTGACAAGGAAATTGCCCGTCTCAAATTGGAAGCAATGGGAATTCACATTGATACCTTGACAGCCGAGCAAATTGAGTACACCAACTCTTGGACTTCGGGAACTTAATCATAGTATTCTCGTTCCCCGGTTCTGCCTGGGAACGAGCCATGACTAATGACTGCTGACTAATGACTTCTTCTTACCAAATTATTAAATCAAAATGGTTGAATGGATAACTAACACAATGCAGTCGATGGGCTATCTGGGAATAGGCCTATTGATGTTTTTGGAAAACCTTTTCCCGCCCATACCCTCAGAATTGATTATGCCGCTGGCAGGATTCACAGTGTCGCAAGACAGAATGGATTTTTCACTGGCGATCGCAGCAGGTACAATAGGCACAGTTTTAGGAGCACTTCCCTGGTACTATGCAGGTAAATTATTGAGCGAAGAACGCTTGAGTAATTTAGCCGACAAATACGGCAAGTGGATCGCAGTATCCGGTGCCGACATTGACAAAGCAAATAGATGGTTTAACAGACACGGCAACAAAGCCGTATTTTTGTGTCGCCTAGTACCGGGAGTTCGTACCCTGATTTCGCTACCGGCTGGCATCAACAATATGTCTTTAATCCCATTTTTACTTTATTCAACAGGCGGCACAATTTTGTGGGTAAGCTTCCTGACTTTTGCCGGATATAAATTGGGTGCAAATTACGACCTTGTAGATGAATATCTGGCCCCGGTTTCTAAAATAGTTGCTGTAACTATTGTCATCGGCTTTATTTTGTGGGTTGTCAAGAAGAATATGCAGAAGGAAAAATATCGCAAATAAACCCATAAATATTCAAAATAATCAGCGTTAATCAGCGGCTCCAAAAAATTACCATTGTGACTTGCTTCAACGATGTCCCGAACAGTAGCGCTGAAAATAAATGGACATAGTTGAGAGAAACTTCTGCTATCTTTGCTACTTTACTAAATTTAGTTGGAAATTGGCATCGCCAGCTCGTGACAACCATCGCTTCTTCCTTCTTGCTTTTTCCTGATGACATTGTACGGAAAGCTCGGAGGCGACAGCACTGATGACTAATGACTAATGACTAATGACTAATGACTAATGACTAATGACTTCTTCCTTCTTCCTTCTGGTATAATCGTGGCAAAATAGGGAGAATTGCTATCCGCACTGTTAAGATATGTACGAAAAAATTGTAGCCCCGACCACTGGTTCTAAAATTACATTCAAAGATGGTTTGCCGATCGTCCCCAACGACCCGATTATTCCCTTCATACGCGGCGACGGTACGGGCGTTGACTTGTGGCCAGCATCCCAGAAAGTCATGGATGCTGCGGTAGAAAAGGCTTACGGGGGCGATCGAAAAATTAACTGGTTCAAGATTTACGTAGGCGACGAAGCCTGCGATGTCTACGGAACTTACCAGTATTTGCCCCAAGATTCCCTAGACGCAATCAAAGAATACGGCGTAGCCATCAAAGGCCCGCTGACAACGCCCGTAGGCGGCGGAATTCGATCGCTAAACGTAGCATTGCGGCAAATTTTTGACCTCTACGCCTGCGTGCGCCCCTGCAAATATTACGATGGTACCCCATCGCTGCACAAAACTCCCGAACTGCTAGATGTAATTATTTACCGGGAAAATACAGAAGATATTTACCTCGGAATAGAATGGGCAAAAGGCAGCGAAATAGGCAAAAAGTTGATTGAATACCTCAACAATGAATTAATTCCCGCAACACCAGAACACGGCAAAAAACAAATTCGCCTCGATTCAGGAATAGGAATTAAACCAATTAGCAAAAGCGGTTCTCAACGTTTAGTGCGGCGGGCAATGACCCACGCTTTGCGGTTGCCAAAAGACAAGCAGCAAGTAACCTTGGTGCACAAAGGCAACATCATGAAATACACCGAAGGAGCTTTCCGAGATTGGGGTTACGAACTGGCAACCACCGAATTTCGCAACCAGTGCGTGACAGAAAGAGAATCTTGGGTTCTCGGCAACAAAGAACGCAATCCCGATCTTAGTTTAGAAGACAATGCCCGCCAAATAGATCCGGGATACGATGCCTTGACTCCCGAAAAACAAGCCAAAATCCGCCAAGAAGTGGCCGACGTTTTGTTTGCAATTTGGGACAGTCACGGTAACGGTAAGTGGCAAGAAAAAATCATGGTCAACGATAGAATTGCTGACAGTATTTTTCAGCAAATTCAAACCAGACCTGCCGAATATTCGATTTTGGCAACCATGAATTTAAACGGAGATTATTTATCCGATGCGGCGGCTGCAATTGTCGGCGGATTGGGGATGGGCCCCGGCGCTAATATTGGCGATGAATGTGCAGTTTTTGAGGCAACTCACGGCACTGCACCGAAACACGCGGGTTTGGATAAAGTCAATCCAGGCTCGCTGATTTTGTCGGGGGTGATGATGTTAGAATATATGGGATGGCAGGAAGCGGCAGATTTGATTAAGAAGGGTTTGGGAGCGGCCATTTCTAATGGTGAAGTTACTTACGATTTGGCGAGGTTGATGGAACCACCTGTGCCGGAACTGAAGTGTTCTGAGTTTGCGGATGCAATTATTAAGCATTTCGCTGATTGATTTCGACCTCATCTCCAGTTAATTAAGCAGGAGCTTGTCGGGGTCTCTTCGCGCCTGATATATAACACAAATCATATCAATTCCGGTTGCACTCCTGGGGAATTGTTGAGAGTTGAGAGTTGACTGTTGACTGTTGAGAGTTGACTGTTAGTTGTTAGCTGTTAGTTGTTGTTATTGGGAATTGAGAATTGGGCTCTAGCGTTGCGGAGGGATTGGGAATTCGTAGCAAGTAACCAATAACCAATAACTAACAACCAATTCCAACAACTACTGACTAATGACTAATGACTAATAACTAATGACTGTTGACTCGATTTTATTATTCCGATGCAACCGTCCACGATATCAGAGATTCGATCGACCCGCCCGGCGGGATGTTATGGTCGATCGTACATACTGTCTTGACTCTTTGAAGATACAAGGGGCTGGTTTCACTAACAATCCCTAACTCACACCAACAATATTTATCAACCCGCCCCACCCAACTCTTCCTCAGTCCAAAAGTCAAAACCCTTGAAAAACATATCCTGCGGTGGTTTTCCTTCAAATCGCTGGCGCTAAGGTGCTTCGCAATCAAAAATACACGGCATTTACGCATTTGTACCCGAAGCAACCGGGTTTTTTAGCGGATATGCGGGCTGCAACGCGCGTATTTTCGTCGATCTTTCCCCCGGTTTCCGAGCCTCGCGTCAGTCCGAATGCACGTACATAAATATATACCTGCTGCGGACGGATGAATTTTTTGTCAAAAAGGACGATCGCACAGTGGTAAGCTACCAAAGGCATTGAAATATCTAAGGTAGAGAAAAGTTAAAATGTCGGCATTAAATGAAGTTCCCTTGTTGTTGCGGGCAGCCCGCGGCGAAACCCTAGACCGCCCGCCCGTGTGGATGATGCGCCAAGCCGGTCGCTACATGAAGGCTTATCGAGATTTGCGAGAAAAGTATCCCTCGTTTCGCGAACGTTCCGAAATTCCCGAAGTCGCCATCGAAGTTTCCCTTCAGCCGTGGCGCGCGTTTCAACCCGACGGCGTAATTCTGTTTTCCGATATCGTCACCCCAATGCCCGGTTTGGGCATCGACATGGACATCGCCGAAGGCAAAGGCCCGATTATCCACGAACCCATCCGCACTCAAGAGCAAATCGACAACCTCCAACCGCTGAATCCCGAAGAAAGCTTGCCGTTTATCAAAACAATCCTCCAATCCCTGCGCGCGGAAGTCGGCAACAAATCCACCGTGCTCGGTTTTGTGGGCGCGCCCTGGACGCTTGCCGCCTATGCCGTTGAGGGCAAAGGTTCTAAGTATTATGCCATCATCAAAAACATGGCATTTTCCGATCCAACTTTACTGCATCAGTTGCTGTCGAAATTCGCCGATGCGATCGCCGTTTATATGCGCTATCAAATCGACTGCGGCGCGCAAGTAGTGCAAATGTTCGACTCCTGGGCCGGCCAACTGTCCCCGCAGGACTACGAAACCTTCGCCCTACCATACCAAAAACAGGTATTCGATCAAGTCAAAAAAACCCATCCCGACACCCCGCTAATTCTGTTAGTCAGCGGTAGTGGCGGCCTCCTCGAAAGCATGACAAAATCCGGCGCCGATATCATCAGCGTCGATTGGACAGTTGACATGGCCGATGCCCGCAAGCGTTTGGGCCCCAACATGAACGTTCAGGGAAATCTCGATCCCGGCGTATTGTTTGGTTCTCAAGCGTTTATTCGCGATCGAATTCTTGATACAATTCGCAAAGCGGGCGATCGGGGACACATCCTCAACTTAGGACACGGCGTATTACCGGGAACTCCCGAAGATAACGTGCGTTTCTTCTTTGAAACCGCAAAACAAGCCGACAAATTGCTCGCAGTTACTGCTTAATTTGATTTCGATTGTATAATCCGATCGAATTCAGGTTAATTGCATCTGATATTTGTAGGGAAACGGCAAGGCCTATTAGTGTCAACTTAAGGTAAAACCGACCGTCTCTCTTGTTTGTATCAAAGTCTAGATCCCCCCTAACCCCCCTTAATAAGGGGGGGACATGAAGCACTCAAAGTCAACCCCTACTCTTCTTCTTAAGGGGGATTTAGGGGGATCTGGACTCGAATAAAAGCGATATTCCTCATGGACTTTAGGCTTAAGTTGTCACTAATGGGCAATGCCCTGCCCCTACCATCTAAAAATCCTCAAATTCTCCCCTCTTCCCCTCCGGCAAAATGAACCCCAAAAAAATTTTTGTGACGGGTGCAAGTGGCTGTATCGGTCACTACATGGCCGAAACCTTGATTCAAGAGACCAACCACGAACTTTACCTATTAGTTCGCAACCCCGAAAAGCTAAAATTTGACTGGAAAGCCCGCCCCGGCATCCATATCATACAAGGCGACATGAAAGATATCGATCGCCATGCCGAACTCCTGCAAACAATAGACGTAGCAATTTTAGCCGCCACAGCTTGGGGAGGAACCCAAGAAGTTTTTGATGTCAACGTCACCAAAACCCTGCGCCTAATTCAACTACTTTCGCCCGAAAAGTGCCAGCAAGTAATTTATTTTTCAACAGCCAGCATTCTCGGTAGAGACAACAACTTACTCGCAGAAGCCGGCGAACTGGGAACAGATTATATTCGGTCGAAATACGATTGCATGACGCAATTATCCACCTTGACAAAGGTACCTCCGATTACCGCACTTTACCCTACCTTAGTATTGGGAGGAGACGCAGAAAAACCAGTTTCTCACCTGTCATCCGGTTTGCCACTTGTCGCCAAATGGATAGGTTTAATTCGCTGGTTTAAGGCAGACGGAAGCTTTCACTTCATCCACGGTGCAGATATTGCCAAAGTAGTTAATTATTTAGTTGAACATCCGCCGGCATCGGAGGAACCGCGACATTTTGTGCTAGGAAATCCGGCGATTACAGCTAACGAAGTTGTCGAACAAGCTTGTCAGTATTTGCATAAAAACATATTTTTTCGGATTACTCTCTCGCCTTGGCTGGCCGATTTCTTTATTTGGCTGTTCCGAATTCAGGTGGCAGCTTGGGACAGATTTTGCATCAGCTACCGCCATTTTACCTATAAAAATCTGGTCAATCCCGAAAGCATCGGAATGCCGAGTTACTGCGGCACAGTTGCGGATATGTTAAGAACTAGCGGGATTCCCGATAAAAATGTAAATTAGTTATTTGTTATTAGTTATTTGTTATTAGTTATTTGTTATTAGTTATTGGTTATTGGTAACAACTGACAACTGACAACTAACAACTGACAACTGACAACTGACAACTGACAACTAACAACTGACAACTGACAACTAAGGGCCCGCCCGCACCATCCACCGCCCCTACCAACTGGCAACTGCTTTCCGTACAACGTCATCAGGAAGAAGGAAGAGGGAAGAGGGAACGCCAATGTGTACCTTACCAGATATATTTAGGGTGCGCCGAGGCGCATTTTACGAATAATGTAAGTTTTTCAAGTTTTTTTTTGTCGGAATCCGATGCTTTTTAAATGCGATTATCGTCAATTAAGGGTTAAATACGATAAGATATCAGCATTTGCTAACTTTAACAGGGAACTGCAACCTAAAAATTGCGATGTTTTATTGGTTTTAGGGGGTGTTACCCCTCGCCCGATATTCGATCGAGTGCAAGATCGTAATTTTAGCCTTAACATTAAGTCTTGAGAGCCGATCGAACTCTCACGCCCCGCCAGCCCGATCGCAAGTTGTTTACTGATGTGAGGTTTAACATATAATGCGAGTTCTCCTAGTTTATCCCCTGTTCCCAAAAACATTTTGGTCTTACGAGAAAATCCTAGAATTAGTCGATCGTAAAGTGCTGCTGCCACCGCTGGGTTTGGTAACTGTAGCAGCTATTTTACCCCAAGAATGGGAATTTAAGTTAGTCGATCGCAACATCAGACAAATCACCGAAGCAGAATGGGAATGGGCAGAGCTCGTTATTCTGTCCGCCATGATTGTCCAAAAAGAAGATTTGCTAGACATCATTCGCGAAGCAAAACGGCGCGGTAAATCCGTAGCTTGCGGCGGCCCTTACCCGACTTCCGTACCCGAAGAACCCCAAGCAGCAGGCATAGATTACCTGATTCTCGACGAAGGCGAAATCACCTTGCCGATGTTCGTCGAAGCAATAGGGCGCGGCGAAAAAAGTGGAATGTATCGATCGGACGGCGTAAAACCCGATGTTACCACAACCCCAGTTCCCCGCTTCGATTTGCTGGAATTAGACGCCTACGATTCGATGTCAATTCAATTTTCGCGAGGCTGTCCCTTCCAGTGCGAATTCTGCGACATCATCGTCCTCTACGGGCGCAAACCCCGCACCAAAGAACCCCAACAACTAATAGCAGAACTAGAATGTCTGTACAACCTAGGTTGGCGGCGCGGCGTGTTCATGGTAGACGACAACTTTATCGGCAACAAACGCAACGTCAAACTGTTGCTAAAAGAATTAGAAGTTTGGCAAATAGAACACAAATTCCCCTTCAACTTCAACACAGAAGCATCCATCGACTTAGCCCAAGACCAAGAATTGATGGACATGATGGTGAAATGTCATTTCAATGCAGTATTCCTAGGAATTGAAACCCCCGACGAAGAAAGCTTGCAAATGACCAAAAAATTTCAAAACACCCGCAATTCCCTAATCGAATCAGTAGAACTAATTGCCAAATCCGGCTTGCGAGTAATGGCCGGATTCATCATCGGATTCGACGGCGAAAAACCAGGCGCAGGTCAACGCATTGTAGACTTCGCCGAAGCAGCCGCAATTCCGAGCACAACCTTTGGAATGCTGCAAGCTTTGCCGCACACTGCACTGTCCCACAGACTAGCAAAAGAAGGCAGATTGCGCGACAAATCTGGCAACCTCAACCAGACTACTTTAATGAACTTTATTCCGACGCGGCCTCTCGAAGATATTGCCCGCGAATACGTCGAGGCATTCTGCGAAGTGTACGATGCTGAGAAATATTTAGACAGGACTTATCGCCATTTCTTAATGTTAGGCGCACCGACAGCAAAGATACCTGCTAGAGTTCCGAGTTGGATCGATTTGCGAGCACTGTTAACTGTGGTTTGGCGGCAAGGAGTCAAGCGCAGCACTCGCTGGAAGTTCTGGCATCATTTGTTCAGCATTCTCAAACGCAATCCCGCAGTTTGGGACCACTATTTAACAGTGTGCGCTCACAACGAGCATTTTCTGGAATACCGTCAAATTGTGCGGGATGAAATTGAAGCTCAATTAGCTGACTTTTTGGCTAATGAGTCTCAAACAGTATATCAAGAACCTGTTGCTGTTGAGGAAAAAGAAGTGCAAGCGGTTTAGGGTTGGAGAATTCAACCGCCGATCGATCGATCGACGCAGGTAAACGCAGATAAATGTAAGATTGTCTGCGTTTATTTTGTTATAATTAGTTTACAGACTTAGTTTTTTAAGAGCATGGAAACTGTAAATATCCATCAAGCTAAAACGAATCTCTCACGACTATTGTCGCGTGTGGAACTCGGAGAAGAAATCATTATTTCCAACGAAGGTATCCCAGTTGCGAAGTTGGTTCCGTTTCGTACTTCATCCAATCGACGATCCTGTTTAGGACAAGATCGAGGGAGATTTGTTTTGCCAGAAAACTTTAACGATCCTTTGCCAAAAGAGATTTTGACCGCATTCGAGGGGAATGAAGAGTGAAACTCTTGCTCGATACGCAGTGTTTTTTGTGGTGGTTTGCCCAACCAGATCGATTGAATGAGGAGGCGATCGCACAGATTGCTGATGAAACGAACGAATTGTGGTTTTCTGTTGCTAGTATCTGGGAAATGGGCATCAAAGTTGCGATCGGAAAGTTGCCGCTACCGGAACCGATAAATACCTACATTTCTAGTCGCATGATACAGTTAGATGTGCGATCGCTGGAAATTACAGCACCTCATGCCCTGCGAGCGGCTGCGTTACCATTACATCATCGCGATCCCTTCGATCGAATGCTGATTGCTCAGGCTCAGATAGAGGAGATGACGCTGGTGAGTGCTGATTCAATGTTCAAGCAATACAGCGATATTTCCCTTCTTTGGGCAGCTAATTCGTGAGATTTTACTCTTCGTTTATCAGGTATGATCTGGGCGAGCATCGCACTATTTTATATTTTATTTGAGATACCTCTGCTGAAGATATTTACCCCACGATCGGCAATTCATCAAGCTTATTCTTGAGGTCAGGCGATGCGATTAGCGGTCTATAAACTTCACCTTCATAGGGCTTCCAAACATATCCAAGACTGAATGCTAGAAAAACCGAACACGATCCAGTTGCTTGCCAAACAGCTTCAGCTAAAACCAAGCCTGGAAAAACCAACGCAGACTCTTCAATCAATTCGCTGTAGGTTCTAAATTCATCTACTTCCACACCAACTAAAGCATAGCGAAACGGTGGAGCAAACCGCAAACTCTGATACATAAAAATACCTATTTCTGTCATTAAATAAGCACTTTCTGGAGTGTCAATCCCAATTTTACTGATGCCACTCGGACAAACTCTACACCACCAAGTTTCTTCTATATCCTGAAAAATTTCTGCCCGACATTGGGAATGTCTATCGTTTGACAGAACCCAAGCAATTTCATTGAAATATTGAGCAAATTGCTGTGCTTCAGATTGCTGTGTCCCACATTCAGCCGATAAGCTAAATACCCATGCCATTACTGTTTTCCCGTTGACTAAATTAAACTATCAAACTTTCTCCCATTCGCTTTGTGTCTGGGCGAGGGCTGTTTCATCTTTCTCTAAAAGCATTGTAGCGCTTGGCAAAATACTGACATGAGTTGGACTATCTTGTACAGCTTCAATATCTCCAACAATCTTGCTGTCGTCAATCTGCCAAAGAGGATCTTTTCCTGTTCCGCCAAATTTTTGGGGTTTGCGAAATGGTGGTAAGCCTTCGATGGAGAGGGATACGGACATTCCTTTTGTGTTTCTAATAACTACAGTGACAGACTCCTCTGAAGACTTGCGCTCTGTTTCTGGTAGTAAATAACCTTGTTCATTCAACCATTCTTTGGGTACTTGCTCAACATCAATGTCAATAATCGGTCGGATTCCCAGTAGCCTCGCACTGCGTCCCATTTTGGGTTTACCGTTTTCTTCTGCCCTGCCTCGATAATAGAGTCTTACCATTAGCCTTTTATCAGCCCAAGACGATCGCCATACCAATCATAAGATAGTTGCTGCAACAGAAAGGCACGAGTATCTAAAAGGCATTCCATGTTACATATATTCCTTTAAATCTTCTAGCGGTAGATCGAAATCATCAGACATAACGATTTGACCGGCCCAACCACCATAACCACGAGCAGGTAAAATACTACTATTGGCGGCAGCAGTTATTTCGGCGGATAGAGGCGCGATCGCCCGAAAATATGAAAATCTAATAACAAGCTCAAAAATACCAAAATTCGCGATCGCCCCAACCCGCCATGCAAGGAACAAATCACATCAGAACAGCAGCTCTATTAGGGCTTCTCAGCGGCCTTCTAGTTTTAGGAAGCTATTATTTAATCGGCAACGAGCAAGGACTTTACATCGGTTTAGCATTAGCCGCCTTCAGCAGTTTGAGCTCTTGGTACTATTCCGACACGGCAGCTTTGATGGCTTACCGCGCTCGCCCGATCGCCCGCAGCGAAGCTCCCGAACTCTACGATATTGTAGCATCGCTGAGCGCCAAAGCCGAAATCCCCGTGCCAAAAATCTTTGTAGTTCCGACTCAATCTCCCAACGCATTCGCCACGGGAAGAGACCCAGAACACGCCACAATAGCAGTTACTGAAGGCATCCTCAAGCTGCTTTCCCGCGAAGAATTGGAAGGCGTATTGGCCCACGAACTGACGCACATCCGCAACCGCGACACCCTCACTCAAGCAGTTGCAGGAACCATTGCCGGCGCGATTACATTTGTCGGGCGAATACTGACATTTGGAGCGCTTTACGGCCCGGTGACGCGGGACAGCAGACAAGGCCCGAATCCCTTTGGTTTGCTGTTTTTAATCATTTTAGCGCCGCTATCAGCAACGCTAATTCAATTGGCGATTTCTCGGACGCGGGAATTTGCAGCCGATAGCGGTGCGGTGGAAATTACCAATAACCCGATCGGTTTAGCAAACGCCTTGCAAAAATTGGAAAAAATGAGCCGTGAAATTCCGATGCACGGCAATCCGGCGATGTCGCCGCTGCTGATTGTGAATCCTTTTTCGACTAAAGGTTTGCAGTCACTTTTCCGCACTCACCCCTCTACCGAAGAGCGGATTCAGCGGCTTTTGACACTCGCGCAGCAGCAGCAAAGTGCTCCTGTGATGGCCTACGTGCCTGGAATTTGAGCAGTTGAAAATGCAGCAAGAATATTGAGAAACCCGGTTGTTTGAATCAGCCGGGTTTTTGTATGTTTATAATGATAGCTGTGGTACGATCGGCTCGCACAATTAATTTGCGTCGCGGGTGTGAATAAGTGATTCCAGAATTCGATGAAAACGGCAATCTACCACCGGGAGTTCATTTTTGCGAATGGGAGGAGTTTGAGGAGAGATTTGCTACTAATTTTAAAAGAGAGAACCTGATACGGGGCTTGAAACTGGCAATGACCCAGTTAAAAGCAGCAGGTGCTAGAACTATCTATATTGATGGTAGTTTTGTTACCAGCGAAGAAAGGCCTAACGATTTTGATGCTTGTTACGATCGCGAAACTGTAGATAGGGAGTATTTGAGAATGAATGCTCCTAGATTGTTCAATCATTCCGATCGAAATGCCCAAAAAGCTAAGTACAGAGGGGAGATTTTTCCCTCCGATGAACCTGTAGGCAATTACGGAGATAATTCCTTTGAATTTTTTCAGACTGACAGAGACCAAAATAAAAAAGGAATTATAGGGATAGATTTAATGAGGTGGGAACCATGATTAAAGATGAATCACAGTATGAATTCAGCAAAGAATGGGTAGAAAAGTTCAACAAAACTATAGCAGCGATGGAGCGGGATGAAGAAGCAAAAAGAAAGGACTTTCTCAGATGGGAATCCGGTCGAAGTGTAATACAATGCCATTTGGATCAGTTACATGAAGAAATAGCGGAATATGAAAGATTGATTAATTGTGACAAGAGCGAGCCGATCGAAATTGTAGTTGAGAATTTCAATCAACTCTCAGAGGCTTTAATTAAAGCTCGAATGGCTGCCAAAATGAGTGAGGAAGAACTAGCGGAAATTTTGGATATTGACCCAGAACGCATCAAGGAATACGAGAAAAAAAAATATCAAAATGCTAGTTTGACCGAAATTCTTGATATTAGCTTGGCTTTGGGTTTGGAGTTTAAAACGGCTGTAATGCAGGTAGATTTTGAGGAAATAGAGTTTACCAAGCAAACAGTAGCAGAACGGCGCAAACGAAAAAGGGAGAAGGCAAGTAAAATGACCTAAAGATTTGAGGGGCGAGATCCTTCGCCATTCAATAGCACCTATGCGATAGGTCAAGATACTGGTAAAGACGAACAGCTTTTAGGTAAACTGGAATTGCTCGAAGTTTCTGGAGTCTGATTGGGAAAAAATGAAACCGATCTCGCCTATTGGATGTGATGGCATATTGCTTCTCGAAATGCCCGCGATTTTGAGATAGACTTGTACCTAAAGATAGGAGGTAAACTTTCCACTTTGAGTTTAGATCGGAGTAGTTTAGATGAAATTCGAGAGGATATAGCTAAAATTGCCAGCCTGTATGGGGTTTTTCAATGTGTTGAATGCAGTCAGGCTATCAAAGAGTTCTTGACGGTCAGAAATCTACATGGTAAGCAGATCAAACTGGATTTAGAAAGGCAAGACCTACCTTGGTCAGTGATTTATGATTTACGACGACAGCAGCAAATTGCTACTAATGGCTACCATCAAGGCATATCAATTACCATTGACGAACAAGAAATTGTTTTTGACAATATAGATAGATTGTAGTGGTGTGACTCGGCAGGAATGGCTGAAAAATTTAACATCTCCTACTCTGGAACTGGGTATGGGAAGTTTTAAGGTTAGAGAAGAGGAATTTTGAGCGACAAAATCTGCAGTTACTTGAAAAATATTGAGGTAAAAAATGCACGATTTATATACACTGATTGAGAAAATTAAGAAAGCTCCTTCAATGTACTTGGGACGACATTCAATTATTTGTATTCAGGCTTTTTTATCTGGTTACAGCGTTGCTAAATATGAGTTGGGAGAACAGCCAACTAAACAAGATAGCGATTTTATGCAGTTTCCTGAGTGGATACGAAAAAGATTCAATGTGCAGACTAGCCAATCTTGGGCTAACGTCATTCTGTTTCATTCTGAAGATGAAAGCAAAGCACTAGATCAGTTTTTTGCGCTGTTAAGTGAGTTTATCGATCGTCATTCTTCGACTGATACTTTAGGCGAAGGGGGATTGGAGATAGAGGAAAAAGTGCAAGTGTTTAGGAATTGATATAAAGGGCGATCGCTATCTGTGCAAACATCGCATTGGAATAATGGAAATGGATAAAATTGTGAGGGGAAAAAGAGGTTGGGTTGATGAAAGGAAGCCCAACCTACAAGTAAGGACGAGTGTGCTATTCCCAAGTTCGACCACTGTCTAAAAAATCACCTGTTGCGCGATTCTGTCCATTAATTTTATCAACAAGATAATCAAGCGTTAAATTTAGAGTAACAGCGCGAATTCTAAAATCTTCTCGCCTAGCAGTTAAAACCCACCACAATCGGGTTGCATAATCTGCACAATTGCAAGATGTGCCCGTACCTCCAAAAGCTTGATATCTGGCACAGCCTGCTTCTCTGTAAGCTCCATTCTTAATCCAATTGGCTCTGTTTGGACTGATTTTTGCCTTGCGAACCGCTTGACCCCTCCTACTAAGTGGTTGACCTCTAAGATACCTATTTGTGTGATCAAAATCAGTACCCTGATTTACAGATGGTTCATTTCTCGATTCTGGCCAAAAACCGTATGTCGCGTCAGTTTGCCATTGACCATTACCATTATTCTTAACGATTGCGATCCAAGCGTGGCCTGCATCAGTTGGCAATGGAATCGAGGAGTTGTCTGGCTTACGAGCAAAAATCAAAACCTCGTACTGAGTATTTTGAGCTTGAGTAGGTGTCACCAACAAAGATGCTAAGAATATTGTGGTTACACCCACTAACGAATTAAAAACTTTTTTCATTATGTACCTCGCATTCTCGTTTTGATTGTTTAATCAATACTGAACTAAGTAAATTGGATACTCTCTGCAGTAGATTTAGTAAATAACCAGAGACAGCTTTATCCTTCTCCCATGCTCCTTATAAATCAAAGCTTTGTCTAGCCCAAAATGCTAAATTTTGTTGGGACTTTTGTATGCTACTTCAACTCGCCCTCTATAAAAAATATTGGGAGATATTGGGAAATATTGGGAAATGTTGGGTACAATACAACCAACCCTGACATCTATCCGACTCTATGAACCTTAAGGAAATGGTAAAACTCGCAGACGATATGGTGTTTGCTAAAACAGGTAAGCATCTCAATGACTTACAAGAGAAAATTCTGCGCGGGACATGGCAACATGAGGATTACAACGACATTGCCAAGGACGTTAACCTCTCTGAGGCTCGTGTTAGAGAGGTAGGAATGGAATTATGGCAAAGCCTTTCACAAGAGTTGGGGGAAAAAGTCAGTAAATCAAATTTTCGATCGGCAATGGAGAGGTTGGAAGTTTCAATATATTCAAATGTTGCACAAGAAGAATCAGTGCAAATTAACAGCGTTAACATCTGTGGAGAGCCTAGACACACCCCAAATATCCCAAATTCACACCCACCAAATCAGGAAACATCTAACACAAAACAACCTCAAACCTCACATCAAGATTTAAGCGAAATGCCAGAGTTGGGTGATTTTTACGATCGCACCCTCGAACTCCAAACCCTCACAACCTGGATTCTACAACAACACAGCCGCCTCATAGCCCTCACCGGCAGACTCGGCATCGGCAAAACAACCCTAGCAGTACAACTCGTACAGCAAATCAAAGACGAGTTTGAGTACGTTATTTGGTGCAGCATAGACGCATCCCACACCCTAGATGAATTTCAACATAAACTAATACAGTTTTTTTACAATTCAGAAAAACAAGATTCATCCCGAACAAACCAGAAACGCTTACCGCTGATTAAATATTTGCAAAAACATCGCTGTTTCGTAGTCTTAGATGACGTTCACAACCTTTTTTCTAGCGGCGAATTGGCAGGGAAATATAAACCAGAATACGAAGAATATCGCTCTTTATTCAAACAAATAGAAAAATTATCCCATCAAAGCTGCTTTATGTTAATTGGTTGGGAACAACCGAGAGAAGTGACTCAATTTAAAAACCAAAATACTCCCATTCGTACCTTACAACTCAAAGGTTTAGACATCGCAGCCGCACGGGAAATCCTGAGAGATTGTGGGTTAGAAGAAAGCGACAACACGGAAGCACTCATTCACCGCTATGAAGGCAACCCGTTATGGTTAAAAAATGTGGCGAATTTGATTCAAGAGTTGGGAATCGGCGTGACAGAATTATTACTAGATGATACCATATTGTTGCCGGAAGATTTAAAAGATGTTTTGCATGAGCAGTTCGATCGCACTTCCGAACTAGAAAAACAAGTTTTGTCATTGTTGGCTGGGGAAAACCAGCCAGTCAACCTAGCAAAATTGCTAGAAAAAGCACAAATATCATCATCGGATTTACTCAATGCGCTCCAATCTTTATCGCGGCGCTGCTCGATAGAAAAACAGGAAAGTCTTTACACTCTCCCACCTGTATTGAGGCAGTATATCAAAGGGTTGTAACCAGGGTAAAATCCACAAACGTTATGGGATGCTGGGTATGGGTATTTTGGCGATTCTAGCGGACGAGAGAGTTAAGGAAATTTATTTTACATAAAAAACAATTAGCGTTGATTTGATGGACGGATGAATCATTCCCGTGCCCTTAATTTGGTATCCCAAATTGTTTAATGCAGCGCCCGATCAAAGGGTAAATGGAAACAATGTGGAGGAGGTGATGGCATTCACTGGAAAGAAATCGATGAAGACCTCAGTACAGAGATAATGCTGCGCGGGCACAGGCTCCGAAACCTAAAATCACTGATTAATTTCGATTGTGCTATAGTCTGGGAAATTGGCATCAACGTTGCGACGATCGAGTTGCCCAGCCTTTTTTTTCTACTGCTGTCGATCCTGTAGGTTAATTAAAACTTCATTAATCTCACTAATTAAGTATGGCGATCGCACTCAAACCCCATTGATTTTTCTTTTTGTCAAACTTTTTTACAACAGCAAGATTAACTGTGCGATCGTTTTGCAAATGACAAGCTAATTCATGAGGAACATAAACATCTTCTACAAACCCAAAACCATTTTGATTCAAACGAAACCGACCAGTTTTACAAGGCATAATATCAAAGAGTTTGCCCGATTCGCGTTTCTCAACCGCAACCACCGTTAGCCGATCGCCATTTCGATCGACAGTCACAGTCACGGGCGCGCCCACTAGCAGATTTAGACTGTTCAGCATCCCCCGATCGGGAGTAACAACTTCTTCAGATCCACTATGAGAATGCAATCCAAATCTGAGCATAATCTTGCCAGTTTTGGCTGTAAAGTTACCGAGGTAGTTAGCATGAAATCGCGGGCAATTTTGCCAAATCACTTTTTCGGCATCAGCAGCTATATTTTTTAACACTTCCTCTGCGTTAGAGAGATTTCCTGTAGCAGCATACCAACTAGCAGTCAAGAGATTGCGAAGCGATTGGGGGACTTTCCATCCGTTATTGTTACGAATAGCAAAAGCTCGATCGGCAGCCCATTTAGCGACTTTCTCTTGGCCTCTATTTGCGGCGAGTCGGCTGAGATCCTCAAAAACGCTAACACCAAAATTTTCATCCCTGCAAGTCAAACACGCTTTTGCACAAAGTGCCAGCGCTAGTTGAGTATCGGAAGTTTCCACGACTTTCGCTAAAGCGTGCCACGCCCAATAATCGCTACGCTTCTGCTTCACAAAAGAAACCAGCAGTTTTTGAGATTCTGCCGATCGCCCCAAACGATTTAGCAATAAAGCCTTGCGATAATTTAGCCATTCCGGTTTTTGAACTTGGGCGCGATCGAGTGCAACATCTATCAATTTAATTGCAAAATCTTGTAATTCTCGTACATCAGAGTAATCTCGAACAGTCAATTCACCAGCAATCTTCCCCACTTCCCTTGCTGTTTTCTCAACCAATGACTCAAAAACTTTACCGTCATTAGAAGGAGAAACCTGAAAGTCTTCCGCTCTAAAAGTGTCAATACCAGCCCATTTTATGAACTTCGGTAAAAACTTGATTTCCTTTTTTAATCGAAGAATTTGGGATAGCAAACGACTAAACAGCAAATCTGGTCGAGTCAGCTTGAGTTTGTAATATTCTGCCAATATTTCCCTAAGTTGGCTGACAGATATTTCTGGATCTATGGATTGAGATTGATTAGCCGTATCTATTAGTTTTTTTGCTTTGTCATAGAGAACCCAACCCACACTGCTAGCCAAAAATTTGTCGTTTGGATGCTGTTTTAGCAGTTCGTAGCCTCTCGAATAAGCTTCGTCTATGCGTCCAGATTTTCTCAGATTTTTGATTTCTTCCGTTAGATTTGACATTTTTATAACTCCAGTGCGAGGCGAACTAATTCGGCGACTTCTAGATTCGTGTAGGCGATCGGGAAAACTTGCGTCACAAAACCATCTCCATCGTAGAAAACTTGCATTTTGACATTGCCAATATCTGATTTGAGATAGTAAAATTGGTGGTAATCGTGGTGTTCAATTCCCCAAATCGCTATTTTGTGTGAGTCCAATTTTGCTTTTATGAGAGCTTGAACAGTTTGCTGAAATTCATTTCCCGATCGCAGTTTTGATGTAATAATATCGCGCACTAAAGCGGCAAAATCAATCGGCTCAGATTTTACTGTTTCAATTCGCGTTACCTGAAATTTTCCATTGTAATGCAAGCGAAGAGAACAGGAAGCTTGACCATCTTCCGATCCAAACTCGTAGACTTCCTGATAACTATTATGCTTGTAATAATTTACTTGAATTCGATGGAATTTGAGAATTTCTACGAGATACAAGTAAAGATTTTTCAAAGATTTTTCTTGGATAGGGAAAGCAGAAATATTTTTATTCCCTGCTGCCGAATCCGGGTCGAATGCAATTAAATCCTTAAACACTACTGAATTTAGCTGGCTTTTACTGTCGTTCCAAGTTGTTTTAAAAAATGGTGTAATTGAAGGAAATTTTAACAAAAAAAGTTTATTTTGAGTTACAAAAAACAAGGTATAAACCCATCGAAAATAAGCGGCATTTGTTGGTCCCTGGCCGGTATCCATATTCGCGATCGCAGTCTTAAACTGCTGTCCCTGGGCGCGATGCAGAGTCAGCGCGTACCCAAACCTCAGACCAGGGTAAGAGCATCTCAATCAGTCTTGACAAAAGGATTTGAGAAGAAGCATCATGTATTCATCATTCATTGCAGCCCGTTTCCTTTTCTGTGGCAAGCTACGCTTGAGAGTGGTTTCTTGATTGAC
>NZ_JADEXD010000155.1 GCF_015207285.1 Tychonema sp. LEGE 07203
CTTCTTCCTTCTTCCTGATGACGTTGTACGGAAGCTCGGAGGCGACAGCACTGATGACGTTGGACGTTGGACTTCTTCCTGATGACGTTGTACGGAAAGCAGTTGTCAGTTGTCAGTTGTCGGTTGTCAGTTGTCAGTTGCCAGTTGCCAGTTGTTACCAATAACAAATAACTAATAACTAATAACAAATAACAAATAACTAATGACTAATGACTGATGACTGATGACTTCTTCTTAAATCAAAGTACCGCCGCAGCTAGAACCGCAACCTGCCGTACAGCCGTAACAATAAGCAGCAGTTTGCACCTCTTGAATCACATCTAAACTGCCAGATTCTAGCAATTTAGCAACAGTTATCTTTTCCCCGCTGCCAGTTTTCGCCGGCAGATTTTCCATCTGGTTAAAGTCGCAGTCGTAGACATTGCCCAAATAGTCGATCGACAATTCGTTGCGGCACATTAAATGTTCCAGAGTACCGGGATTAAAATTATCCTCCAAAAACCCCAGATAAGGCTTGTGCAGTTTCTTGTGTTCCAAATGAAACTTAGTCCGTCCCACCGGCAAATTAGTAATCGCGAACAATTGATTAAAACAAATCCCAAAATGTTCCGCTAAATAAACCTTGTAATCTCGTTCTAACTTGCCTTGCTCCGGCGTTAGCGAAAACTTGTCTGTTGCCGGCACTTGTGGATTGTACACCAAATCCAGAATCAAATTTGGGTTTTTCCCGTATCCCAAGTGATTGAGTTTTTGCAGCGCCCGAATCGAACTGTCAAAAACACCGCTGCCGCGCATTTTGTCAACATTATCAGCTTGGTAGCAGGGAAGCGATGCCACAATTCTGAGTTGATGCTGCGCGCAATATTCGGGAATATCTTCAAAACCTTTTTCAAAGTAAATTGTTAAATTAGAACGAACAATTACCTCTTTACCTGCTGCCCTGGCAGCTTCCGCTAGCGGTTTGAAACCGTAAAGCATTTCCGGAGCACCGCCGGTGAGGTCAACAGTTTTAATTTGAGGAAAGCGGCGAATGATTTCAATTAATTGGTCGCAAATTTCCGGGGAAAGTTCTTCTGTTCGTTTCGGGCTAGCTTCTACGTGGCAGTGAGTGCAAGCGAGGTTGCAGCGTTTGCCGAGATTAATTTGTAAAACTGTAATCTGCTTTTTAGTTAAAGCTGAGTTGAGTTTGTTTTTGAAAGGGGTGATTGCTGTCTGAATCATGTGCTAAACTTTTTAGTCTTTGCTCGAAACGGATTGAGAGGCGTTCTGGTAGAACCTCTCTGATAATTTAGCACTAATCCTAGTAGTTCTGGAGACATCAAAACCAAAGAAACCCGGTTTTTTGCCGTTTTTGCGGGCTGTAACGCTTCTTCTCAGGAAAAAACCCGGTTTCTGACCACCCGTGCGTCCAGGACTATTAATTTTACTTGAGATCGTCAACTAATGTTTCAACTCGTGCTTTAATTTCATCTCGAACGCGGTGAAAAGTTTCGATAGGTTGTCCGTCGGGATCGTCGAGTTGCCAATCTTGAAACACTTCTGGCAATACCCAAGCTTCGGGTAAATTCACGCCGCAGCCGCACAGAGAAATTACTGCGTCGTAGTCTTCGGCATTGAATTCGCTTAATGGATTTGATGTTTGATCTGCGATGTCAATGCCGATTTCTGACATGACTTGAATTGCTGTCGGATGAACTCTGCTTGATTCTAACCCGGAACTGGTGACAGAAATTTTGCCGTTTCCGATGGTTTTAGCGAATCCTTCTGCCATTTGCGATCGGCAGGAATTTCTTTTGCAAACAAACATTACTTTTTTCATGAGATTTGTTAGTTGTTGGTTGTTATTTGTTAATTAGATGTTTCAAGGGCGCGATTTGCTAGGTCGATCGCCAATGCAGCGGCTTGTTCCTTGCGTTCGCTGTGGCGATCGGTCAAATAATCCACTTGCTCCCGCAACAGCAGAGTAAACTTGTACAGTTCCTCCATCACGTCGATCGCCCGATCGCGATAAGCCGAATCCTTCATCGTCCCATCATCATGAAACTCCTGATAAGCCTTAGCAACCGAAGACTGATTAGGAATCGTAAACATCCGCATCCAGCGGCCCAAAATCCTCAAAGTATTCACAGCATTAAAAGACTGAGAACCGCCGCTAACCTGCATCACCGCCAAAGTGCGACCTTGAGTCGGTCTGACAGCCCCAATACTTAAAGGAATCCAGTCAATTTGATTTTTGATAATTCCCGTAATATTGCCGTGCATTTCTGGACTAGACCAAACTTGACCCTCCGACCAAAGGCTCAATTCTCGCAATTCTTGAACCTTGGGATGAGTATCAGGAACGCTGCCATAAATCGGCAATTCTAGAGGATTGAAAAATTTAATTTCTGCACCGAAACCCTCAATAATTCTCGCCGATTCTTCTGCCAACAAGCGGCTGTAAGAACGCTCTCGCAAAGAGCCGTATAAAAACAGAATTCTCGGTTTGTGCGTAAAATTTGCCATGATGCTTTTAATTAAAATCCCGAAATCCGTTCGACAGTTCCCGATAAACTGCGACTGCTAATTGCGCTCCCCAAATCGGAGCCACCCAGTAAACCCAATGGTGTTCCCAAATGCCGCCAATTAAAGCCGGCCCCAGAGAGCGGGCAGGATTCATGCTCGCTCCGGTAATCGGCCCCATAAATGCAGCTTCCAGTCCTACAGTTAACCCAATTGCTATCCCGGCAAAACCGATGTGAGCGCGTCTATCTAATCCCGAACCGAGGATAACAATCATCAAGATAAAAGTTAATACAGTTTCTAAAATTAGAGACTGCAACCAATTGCCGTTTAGAGGAACCGTTGCACCGAGATTTGCCACTTTTCCTAGGCTAATTAGCAGCACTTGAGAAGCTGCGATCGCCCCCGCACACTGCGCCAAAACATAGGGCAAAACTTTGTATTTTGGGAAGAAACCGCTCGCCCAAAACCCTAAAGTTACGGCTGGGTTAAAGTGCGCGCCGCTGATGTGTCCGATCGCATAAATCATCGCGGCTACAACTGCACCAAATACAAAACTAACGCCCAAATGAGTTACTGAACCACCGCTAATTTGGTTGACCATCACGGCGCCGGTGCCTGCAAAAACTAGAATAAACGTGCCGAGGCCTTCGGCAAAGGCTTCTCGGCTGTCATCTCTCGCGCCTGAAGCTAACTTCTTTACTGTTGCACCCATCGCTGTCAACTCATTGGTTGCCAAATATCATATCAAAATTATTTGATATGTCAATTTTTTTCTTTTGGTTCGATCGTCCCGGATGCAAGTCTCCGTAAAACAAGAGAGAACTTTAGTCAGAACGATCGAGCCAATAGAGGTTGCTTTACCGGACACGATCCGCGCCAGCACAAGGACGCGCCGGCAGGATCTGGCTGAAGCGGCGGTATTCGGCGAGGTACTGTTCCAGGGCGACAAACTGAGCTAAATTGAGGCTGTAGTAGATCCAGCGGCTTTCTTGGCGGCTGCGGACTAAACCGGCTTGTTTTAGGGTTTTGAGGTGAAAAGAGAGTTTAGACTGAGGGACACAAAGCCGATCGCACAAATCGCAAACGCACAATTCCTGCTCCCGCAGCAACTCCAAAATCTGAATTCGCAGGGGGTCAGAAAGCGCGTGAAAGCCTGCGGAGACAAGTTTTTCTGAAATCTGCGGTGGCGGAGTGCGATCGGGCGCAGCCGTAGAATTTTTAAGCATCAATTATTTTGAAAACATCCATACAAAACATCATAGTTTCTCCAGCTTAATCCCAGAAAATCAGTGCCTTCAGCATCGACATATCCTGCCGGCGGAATATTACTTCGGATTCTGTACCCGCGCCGGCACATCAGTCAATCCGGCTTTCTGCATCAGCGAAATCACCCCTACAGATAGAATTCCCCCAATAACTACCCCGACAACTACCAGGATGAGAAAAACTTTTTGCAGAGTTTTTTTAGTAGCCGGGTGGTACTGTCTCGGCAATGCTTCACCTTGCTCGTCAACTTCTTGCTCCAAGGGGTCTAGCGGATCGGATGGATTTGAGTTAAAAGGATTGGGTGCTTGATTCATGGCTAGTTTTGCTTAAAGGAGATTGACAACTATTTTAACTTGCGATTTGCACGCAACAGTTTCAATAATACATTCTGGTTTTACTCAAGACTCGATAAAATTTATTAAGATACCTAGAATTTTACCAACATTATTAATAAAATATTCCCTGGTGTCAATCTCGATCGCAATTCCTTCTAACTTAAAAAATTTCCATATACTCCCAGTTGTGACAACTCCATAAATTGTCTGAATGTCATTTTCTTGACGCTGGTTAAATATCTGTGCTGCGATGGTTTCTGCCATGCACTGTCCTAAGCCGGATTGAATGTTGTCATTTTTGGCTTCAACCAAGGCGATCGCAGGGGATTCAATGACTAGCTGTTCGGGCGATCTGCTAATTAGAAAATCGCAATAACTGCTCAAACCCCTAGCAGCGTCTACATTAAATTCTCGACCGGAAAATAAACTCATCCGTTGCGGTAGCAGTTTTTTTATCTCAACTAATATTGGCGCGACAATTAGCTCGGAGCGAGCTTTCTCGGAATTAATTTCTAGTGCTAAAGGCAGATTGAATTGCAAAGTTTCTTGCAAAAAACTGCTGGGTTCTATTTCTGGAATGTCGGCAAACAAGCCCATCTTGCTCGAAAAGGCGATGCCGAAAGTTGCCTTAATTTGTTCGATGCTAAATTGACTGTAGGGCATTTAAATCCCTCTCTAGAAAAATTAAGTGTTTTTAAGAAGCTAACATTATATCACTTGAAGCGCTAAAATTTTGAAGCGGGGGTATTTATATACTTGCTGCTTGTCCAATGCTTTGTTTTAAAGATAATTACTATGACGTTACGCGAACTTCAAGACCGAGCACGCTCGGTTGTCTGCCGAGGAGCGATGGCAGTTAATTAATGCTTTGATGCGATCGCTCCAACCGAAACCCCGATCGAAGGTGAAGCCGAAGGGTTTAGCCGCGAGTTTAATTGGCATTGCGAAAACGGACGCGCCACCACCTACAGATGCCGAAGTAAAGGCAATGTTGGATGAGCGGTTAGTGCAAAAGTATCTGTTCGGTGTTTCATCGCCGTCTTAAAAGCGCGGAAATGAAACACTTACAAAAGTATCGGTATCTGTTATCCTTCTGCTTTCTCTAAGCGATCGAGAGAAATTGTTGCCGCTTGAGATACTTGCCGATTGCTGTCTTTTTCTAAGTATTTCAAAGCCGACACGCTCTTGGCACTGGGCAAATTTCCTAAAGCTTCAGCCAGCCTCTGCCGGATCAGCCAATCTTCCGATTGAGTAAAATCGAGGATGCGATCGATCGCGCTAATGTCCTTAATTTCCCCCAAAGCCGAAATCGCCGCCTGCTGGATCACCACTTGCTCGCATTCGAGAGCTCTCAGCAGCACGTCGCGAGCCCGGGGATCTTTGAGATTCCCCAGAGAAACAGCAGCACTGAAGCGCACCAGCCATTCAGTATCCTCGTAAAAAGCCCGCACCAAAGCCTCAAAAGCTCGGATATCTTCGAGATAGCCCAAAGCACCGGCAGCGTCAGCGCGAATGCCGTAATCAGGTTCTGTTTCTAACAATTTGACTAGAATAGGATAGCACTCAGCAGTCGGTTTGACTCCGAGAGCAAACACAGCCATCGATCGCACTTGCAAACTTTCATCATTCAACACCTTTTTAATCAAAGGTACGGCCTCTGCTGCCGGCACGTTCCGCAAGTTAGCCAAAGCCACCATGCGATCGGCTGAATTTTCGCTTTCTAACTTGGCTGCAATTTGTTCTAAGCTTAAAGTTGTCATTATCGGTAAATCTTGTAGTAAAACTTTACATTTTGGTTATTTTGATTATAAGTGAGTCTCCGGTTAAAAGCAGGCAGTAAAAACCGCCCCGCGTATCTTACCTTTGCAAACTGATGAGACGATGGATCGGAAGGTCATTCGATTTTCCATTTTTCGATTCCAGATGCTTTCGATTGACCCCACGGCTCAATTCTCTTTCTTGAGGATTTGAGATGCCAGATGCTCCCGATTGATTACACGGATCGATCGCGTGGCGGGCACCACAGGAGAAATTCGCACGGTCATTGGGAAATGGAAATAATCAACTAGAAAGTCTATTATTAAAATCCCCAGCACAGGCGAGGTGTTTCTGGTGTTTGTGCAGTTCTCTAAGGCTTTGCCCGATCGTGATACCAGTTTCCCAAACAATGCAACTCGGTAGCCCGCACTCCCAACCCGCTCTGCAATCAATCATTCCCCATCCCCAATCGAAAATGGTATTAGCCGCCCTCTGACAACCTGCCACCAGCCATCAACTATGTCCCTTTACCACCCACCCTTTTATTCCTCAGCATTAGAACAGGCGATCGACCGCTACCCCCTAACCGCAGGGCCTGATACTTCCTTAGCAGTGGCGGTCGCCCTGATGAGTCAGTTGCAAAATAGTTGTCCCCTCATCAAAACACCTTTACCCTCTGACCGGGGGGCGATGAGCGAAGCCTCAGCCTCGGACAAGGTGCGGGCCCGCTGCGTCCTAGTTGTGCAAAACCAGCAGACTATTAGCACGGGCAACTTATCGGAAAACCCCAGCCGCGGTCTGTTGCTGGGCATATTAACTCCCGCCGACTTAGTGACGCTGATCGCTTGTGGCAAAATCGACACTCAGAAAAAAGTAGCCCTGCACAAAATACCAATTTCCGAAGTAATGTCTCCGGTGTCGGTTTTCCTCACAGCATCCGACGACCAAGACGTATTCGGCGCTTTATCGTTATTTCGCCAGCACAAAATTCGCTATTTGCCGATCGTCAATCAATTTCGCCACTTGGTAGGAGTGCTGACTAGGGAAAGAATTCGCCAAGTATTGCAGCCTTCAAACATTCTTAAATTGCGGCGGGTAGCAGAATTGATGACTACGCCAATTACAGCGCCCCACACCAGCTCGCTCAAAAGCATCACCGAACTGATGTCAGAGCATCAAGTCAGTTGCGTAGTCATTACAAAAAACAAAGAATTAACAATGGAGAAGCCCAAAGATGACTATACCTCCATTTTTCACTATTCCTTTCACCAACCTTTGGGAATTATTACCGAATACGACATCGTGCAGGCACTGTTTCTCGAACTAAATTTCGAGCAAACCCCAGCTCAAAAAGTCATGAGAACTCCCCTGCAATTTCTGCAACCTTCCGATTCCCTGTGGACGGCGCACAAACAAATGCAGCAGCAACAAGTGCAGCGGTTGGTCGTGTGCGGGGGGCGCGGAGAACTGTTGGGACTTATTACCCAAACCAGCTTGCTCCGAGTCCTCGATCCCACAGAAATGTACCGAGTTGTCAAACAGTTGCAGCAGTCGGTTTATCAACTGCAAGCGGAAAAATTGGAACTGCTGCAAAGCCGCAATGCCAAACTCGAACAGCAGGTGCGGGAACGGACTGCAAAACTCCACGAACAGGTGCAGCGCGATCGGCTGTTAACTCAAATTTCCTTGCGGATTCACCAATCCTTAAACCTCGAAGAAATTCTCAACGCCAGCGTCGATGAAGTCCGGCAAGTTCTGCACGCCGACAGAGTAGCGATCGTGCGTTTGGAGTCGAAGGATTTTGGCATTGTCGTGGCAGAATCTGTGGCATCCAAGTGGTCTTCTATCTTGGGAGAAATCTTGGCAGATAAAATGTGGCATGAATCTGCGTTGTCGATGGAACAGGAAATATATGCCGTCCCCGACATCGAGCAAGCTAATTTGAGTGCCGAAACATCGGCGCGATTGCAGCAAGCACAAATCAAAGCTTTTTTGATTGTACCAATTTTGCAAGACAGCAATTTGTGGGGGGTGATGTGCGTCCATCAGTGTTCCAAATCGCGGCAGTGGCAGCCTTCGGAAGTGGATTTGCTGCTGCAACTGGCAACTCAAATCGCGATCGCCATTCAGCAAGCCCAACTCTACCAGCAAGTCCAGAATCTCAACACCGACCTCGAACGCCAAGTCCAAGAACGCACCGCCCAATTACAACAAAAAGTTCAGGAACTCCAGCATTTAAACGTCCTCAAAGATGAATTTCTCAGCACAGTTTCTCACGAACTGCGAACGCCTTTAGCTAACATGAAAATGGCTATTCATATGCTGAAAATTTCTCCCACAGCAGATAGAAGGCAGATTTATTTAGAAATTTTAGAAACAGAATGTACTAGAGAAACTGATTTGATTAATGCTTTGCTCGATTTGCAGCGGCTCGAAGCAGCAGCTTGTCCGATCGACCTCGAACCAGTAAACTTAGAAGTCTGGCTGCCTACTATTATCGAGCCATTTTACACTCGCGTCCAGAACCGCCACCAGCATTTGCGAGTAGAGTGCGATCCCCACCTCCCCACCATCAGTTCCAACCGCGCTAGTTTGGGACGAATTTTAGCAGAAATCCTCAACAATGCCTGCAAATATACTGCCAATGACGGCGAAATCTCTCTCAGGGTTGAGTGCAAAAACGGACACTGGGAAGGCGGAGGAAGCGGAAAAAACTCGATCCCAGCAACTGATTTGAATTCCTCCATCCAATTTACACTCAGCAATCAATCGTCGATTTCGATAGAGGAATTGCCTCGAATTTTTGATAAATTTTATCGAGTTCCCAACGCTGACCCCTGGAAACAAGGAGGTACGGGTTTGGGTTTAGCTTTGGTTCAAAAACTTGTCGAACAGTTGCAGGGAGAAATTGAGGTTGAAAGCAGCAATGGCTGGACTAATTTTACCGTAACATTTCCTACCAACCTGGATGATAATTAGTCCGCCATCAGTTGATTTGAGCTTTGAGATTTACTCGACCAATTAATATCAAATCCTTTATTCATCGGAATAGTAAATTCAGGCGTTGACTGTTGACTGTTGACTGTTAACTGTTAACATTATGAGGAGTGCAACCGGAATTGATATAATCTGGGAAATTGAACGAGAGTCTGAAATCTGTAAAAGTGCGATCGTTTCTAAGCCAAGTCCCGATCGTGAAACTTGCATTCGGAACGATCGAACGAACACTATACCATTTTGCTAAAATTTTGCAACAGTATCAACGGCGGGTTGTCGAATATTTTCGCTTCTAGCAAGAATCTGGGTGAACCAGCCCCACAAAAACTGTTGCAAAATTTCTGAGAATTGGTATTGTTGCGATCGTCCTTTTCGACCCCTAGTCAACAGTCAACAGTCAACAGTTGCTCGTTACTTTCGCTCTTCCTGGTAATGCAGGTGCGGAGGAAGAGCCTCCTTTTAGGAAGGCAACTTACAGGAGAGAGAACTGTAGGATGTGTTTAAGTTATTAAGTTTTCGATCCTCATATCGTGGACGGTTGCATCGGAATAATAAAATCGAGTCAACAGTTAACAGTCAACACTCAACAGTTAACAGTCAACACTCAACACTCAACACTCAACACTCATGAGGAGTGCAACCGGAATCGATCTCACTCTTTTTTGGGAGCTAGTTTGCGGATACCAGACTCTACTGGTGCAAAACTTAAATATTCATTTTTATCTTCCAAAGCCAATGATTTAGATGGTTGATACTTCTTGCCTTTAATCGCATGATTGGCAACTGTGCCCAAGCAGGGTATGCCAAAACTTTCTAATTGAGTGAAAACTTTTTGAACTACAGAAAACTTGGCCTGACGAACTGCTACAACCATCAGTATGCCATCTGTGCGCGCCGCTAAAAAATTCGCATCTTTACTGTCAACCAGCGGCGGCGTATCGTAGATAACTAAGTCAAATGATGCGTGAAGTTCTTCCATTAAATACTGCATCCCAGATGAGGCAAGCCGTCTGGCAGCACCGGGAACAGGAAGACCCGCAGTTAATACAAAAAGATTATCTTCTAAATGCGATCGCTGGATAATTTCGCTGGGTTGGTATTTATTGTCGAGCAAGTTGCTCAATCCCTTGAGATTAGGCAGTTCCAACAGCAAGTGCAGGCTGGGCGAATGCAAATCGGCATCCACTAACAGCACTCGCTGGCCCGCCAGCGCTGCCACGTGAGCTAAGTTTAGAGCAACAGTAGATTTGCCTTCGTCAACTGTAGCCGAACCAACTGCCAAAGATCGAATGGTTCGATTGGAAGAAAGAAAGCGAATATTAGTATAAAGAGAGTCAAAAGCTTCTATAAATTCCGAAGCAACTTTTTTATTCCCCTTTTTTCCTTCAATATAAGCATAGGAATTAGCAATAGAAGGCGGAAAAGTTTTAGCATTTTTGTCCCGAGGAATCACTCCCAATAAAGGTGCATCAAACGCATCTTTAATGTCATCAGGAGAGTAGAAAATATTGCGGAACTTTTCAATCAGGATAGCGACTCCCAGACCCAAAACTAGCCCCCCAACAATTGCCATGAAAAATTTGTTGGCATTTTTCGAGGGTACGGGAATATAATCGCCAGTCTTAGGATCTCGCGGTATCCGGGGCTCCGAAATTATTTCCCAAGGTACTTGGCTTTGAGCGGCTTGGACGCGCAGAGTTTCTCGCTGAGTTAAAAGTTGATCGCGGGTGCGGGATGCTATGTCTAATTGCTGTTGCAGTTCGTTGTAGCGGCGGGCTATACTGGGGAATTCTCTTGCTTGTCGGCTCAAATCGTTTTTAGTTTGGGCGATCGCCTGACTGCGAGCTTCTAAAACTTGAACTTGGTTAGCAGTATCAACCAATTGTTTGATCAAGCCTATGCGAATCGAATTTTGAAAATTCTGAACTTTAGCATTCGCTTGCGCTCCTACTAGATTTTGCCCCAAAATTCGATCTGTTTGCTGGTTGAGCAAAGCTACTAAATTTGCCCGCTTGCGCTCTAGAGCTTCCACTATCGGGTTAGCAGCTTTAAAACGAGCTGTTTCTACAGCAATCTGACCTTCTACTTCCTTAACCTTAGTCAGCAACTCTTTATATTGAGGTTCTTCGCTTAAAGCTGAAGCAGCAATAGCTTCATTCGGTGTAAAATCTAATTGTTTTTGCAAGTTAGCATACAGCGTTTTTTGTTCCTGCAGCAACCTTTGAGTTTCTAACTCTAAAGTTTCTACGGTGCGAATTTGCTGGATCAATTGCGATCCTTGTTCTTTAGGATCTGTAATCTTTTGCTGCTGCTGTATCACCTGCAACTCTGACTTCAGGTCATTTACGCGCTTGCTTAGTCCCGGAAGCTGGTTTTCAATAAACTTAACTCCTTCACCAATGCGACTCTTGCGTTCGTCAAGGCTGTACTTTAAATATTTCTTTTTAGTTTCTTGTAAAACAAACTCAATTACTTCAGGTTCTTGCGCCAGGAAACGAACTTCCAAAATTTTAGTTTGCGTCAGCTCATTGTCTCCGAGGCGCAAAACTACCAATCCTTTTTTAAGAAGTTCCTCGGTCATTTTTGGATATTTTTTTTGGACTTGTTTCGTAATAGCCGATAGCATCTCAGGACTCTGGAGAATTTGAAGTTGAGTTGCGTAGTCCAAACTAAAAAAATCTCGACTGGGCACTCCCCCCCCCTCGCTGCGATTGGCGAGGGCAGCGGGGTCAGCTATTCTGGCCTCCGTTGTCACGGGTTCCACTAGCATCCGAAAATCGCCTTGATATGTTTTCTTGCTTTGCTTGATCTGAAAATAAATTCCACCGCCTGCTAGACCTACAATCCCGATGATGACTAGGGCTTTTCGCGCAAAAGTCCTAAACAACGGCTTGAGATTCAATCCTTTCTGAGGCTGCCCGCTTAACTCCTCTCCCTCGTCAACGGAAAAGTGCTGCACCTGTCTGCTCTGGTTGCTAATGGGTACGATATGAGAGTCCTGTTCTTTTTCCATGTTGACCTCTTTCATATTTTTTTGTGAAATCAGCTTTGTTCTGTGTCCATTGTGATTGATACTTTCACCCTTGACTTCAGGATATCACAGGAGATTCTTGGTTGGTCGGTTCTAGTTCCTGCTAATAGTTCTCACTACTTTCACATAATATAGAAACATAACTAAATCTTTATGTTTTGCGTGCTGCAATTTTTTTTTACTAATTGTTTGAGTGTTGTATCCGACTGTATTTTTTTTTGCTGTGTTGCGCTTCAATTCAGGCTTTATGGGCGGCTGTGCCAACTTTTCCCGGTGTCGCTGAGCTCGATCGCCGATCGCGCGACAACTTTACCAAAATTTTACAATTTGTCCTCACACCTCAGCAGCCGATCGCGCTGCTATTGCTTTGTCCTCTATTATGCCACTTTCCTGTTGAACGTCAACTGTAGCACCTGTTAACTTACCTGCTAATTGAGAGACTAAAAAACTGGCATTTTTCCTCTAGATATAATTAGCAGCATTCAGCAGATTTTGGGAACTGCAACTAATCGAATCAATTTCCGATAAAAATCAGGCTTTGCTTGATAATTATCAACTTTTCGACGAGCTGGATGACTGTTTAAGTCGATCTAGTTATTTGTCCCTAGGATGATATCGCAAACTCACCCCACTCTCCTATCATATACTAATCTCAATAGTGAGAAAATGACATAAAATTTAATGATTGGCGAGTTGAAAGTCGATCGACATTGCGAAAAACTCAAGCTTTAGGAATGTTTATACCTGGAGCGAGTTGCTGACGACACATTCTTAAAGAAAGAAAAAGAGTTAGCACATAATGGGATGATTGCTATAGATATCGCCCGGATCAGCTTTTTGTAGCTGTTAGTTTTTGAGTTTACTAATTCCACATTGCCGATCGCAGTTTACTCATTTTGTGCTTTCTTTTCTCGAAGCTGCAACAAAATTGCTGCATGAACTTCGCGGGTAATCGGATAAAAATATGTGAGAATCATGCCGCAAATTAAAGCAATTGTGGGCAAGGGGCCGATCGCAAATCGAATCGCGAACAGCGCGGAATCCGGCTGTATGGGAGGGGGTTGTCCCTGAACAGTGGCCAGAAATCCAGCTCTTTCTAATGCTTGTCCTACAAACCACAAGCCCAATGCCAAACCAATTTTTTGCAGCAACACCATAAACGAATAGAACACGCCTTCACGTCTTTTTCCTGTTTGGAGTTCGTCGAGTTCAATCACGTCCGGTATCATCGACCAAGGTATGAGATAAGCAGTGGAAACTCCCACCCCTGCCATCACTGCTAACAAATACATCTGCACTACTTGTCCCGGTTGCAGGAAAAACAGTCCGGCTTGGGCGATGATCCACAAACTCATGCCCATAAAATAAACAGCTTTTTTGCCGTATCGCTGGCTGACTTTACTCCAAACAGATAACATGGCGAGTGCAGTGCCTTGAACTGCGATCGCAGTTTGGGTAAAAGTTGCAGCCGGCAGTTTCATCCAGTTGATGACAAAATAGGGCAAAATAGAAGCAGTTAATTGCACTCCCAGCCAAGAACAGAGATAAATTCCAATTACGTATAAAAAAGGACGATTGTTAAATGCAATCCGCAACTGTTCTTTCAGTGGCAAGGAAGTTGAATAGTCTTCTACTGGATGTTCTTGCAATTGAGATAAAACGTGTTTTCGGGTTCCCAAAAAGCACCAGTACAAAGGCAACACTGAAATCACTGCACAGAGTGCGCCTAATATTAAGTATTTTTGGATGTCATCTTTAACTATTGCAAAGATAATTTGCGCGATAATAAGTGAAGCAATGCTGCCGCCGATGGAGAAAGAAAACCGAAAACTGTTAAGGCTAGTGCGTTCGTTGTAGTCTTGGGTTAATTCTGGAGTGAGGGCGGTGTAAGGCAGGTTGACGGCGGTGTAGGCGGTGTTAAACAAAATGCCGATCGCCACATAGTACCAAAACAGTATTGTAGGATCTTTGCTGGGAACAATCCACTGCAAAAAGAAGAAGATGCCGAAAGGAATTGCGCCGTAAACCATCCAAGGATAGCGGCGGCCCCAGCGATGAGATGTGCGATCGCTCAAAACCCCCACAATCGGGTCATTTATGGCATCCCAAACCTTACCGATTAACAAAATGTTACTAGCAGTACCCGCAGCCAAACCGGCGACGTTGGTAAAGAAAAACAGCAGGAAAAATACCAGAACATTCGCAGTAATTGCGGGGCCGAGGTCTCCGGCACCGTATGCTAATTTTGTTGAGAAACTGAGTTTTTTGGTTTCGAGGTTGTCGGCTGCTGCTTCAGGGGGGGAAGTATTGCTCATACGCTGATGTTTCGGGATTTTTGGGCAGTCTCAGTCTTTCCAGTAGGAGTATAACTCACGCTACGCCGTAATACTAAGTTTTTTTTGGGAGATCGGGATGATTTTGAATAATGGGTAATTGGTAGTCGATCGACAAATGCTTCCCAAGCATAATCGCTGATTCGTCAATATCTTTTGCATCGAGCAAGTACAGCATTTTTGCTATGTTGCAAATAGCGTTTATTTGTATTGGCGGTGTTCCCAGCTCGCTGACACCGACACCGCACCATTGGAGGCAGATGCGGAAACAAAACAGCTACAGCAGTTTTTGTTGATTTTTGTTCGCTGTTTGCCGTTTTGTTGCGAAAAATTTTGGTTGTCACATGAGTTGTTAATCCGATAATATTTATGCTCTTACTACCAAATCTGGGTAACATAAGCTGTTGTGCAAATAAACATTGTATATTTTGATGACGATCAAAAATCGTCAAATCCTCTCCCCCTCTCCCCTTCTCCCCCTCTC
>NZ_JADEXD010000156.1 GCF_015207285.1 Tychonema sp. LEGE 07203
TCGGAAATATCAACTGTTACGACTTCGGAAAGTTCAACTCCAACGCCTTCGGAAAGTTCAACTCCAACGCCTTCGGAAAGTTCAACTCCAACGCCTTCGGAAAGTTCGACTCCAACGCCTTCGGAAAGTTCGATTCCGATTCCAACGCCTTCGGAAAGTTCAACTCCAACGCCTTCGGAAAGTTCGATTCCAACGCCTTCGGAAAGTTCGATTCCGATTGCGACACCTTCGGAAAGTTCGACGCCTGGGGTAACTCCAACTCCGACAGCTACTCCGACTGCGATACCTGGGGAAATAGCGACTCCAGTGGGGGCGGGCACGGGAACAGGGCCTCTACAAATTATTGGGGAAACACCGACTGATTTTGATGCGGGGAATAGCGGCATCTTTTCGGAAATCTGCATTTGCGATCGCACTATTTTACCCGATCGCACTTCCATTCCCGCACCCAATATTACTCAAAATACTCTCAGCGGTACTGACGGCAAAGATAGATTAACCGGTAGCAATCTTAACGACAGCATCAACGGTTTAAACGGTAGCGACTTGCTGATCGGACTCCCAGGCAGCGACAATATTTACGGTGGATTTTCTGGCAGCATTTCTGTTGCATCGGATACAGACAGCGATACAATATTTGGCAACGAAAACAACGACTATATCATCGGTCACGCTGACAATGATATTATTTATGGAGGTAAAGATAACGATGTGGTCATCGCAGGCAAAGATGACGATTTAATCTGGGGCGATCGAGGCAATGATACCCTGTTTGGCGATCGGGGTAATGACAGTTTATTTGGCGGCAATTCTGATGCGTCTGACGGCGACTTGACAGGAAAAGATTGGCTTTTTGGCAATAACGGCAACGATATTTTATACGGGCAAGAAAGCGAAGACACTCTTTCCGGCGGCGAGGACAATGATACCCTGCACGGCGGCAAAAATAGCGATCTAATCTTGGGCGATTCCGGCAACGATATGCTATTTGGAGACTTGGGAAATGACAGCATTTGCGGCGGCGAAGGAGACGATACAATTTTTGGAGGTATTGACAACATTGCCACCGATGCTAGCAGTCAAAAAGATGAACTCTGCGGCGGTAGCGGCAGCGACTTAATTTTTGGCAACGACGGCGCGGATAAACTGTGTGGTGGCGAAGGCAATGATACTATTTACGGCGGCAAAAGTGACGATTTTTTGGCTGGCGGAATTGGCGATGACTGGTTGACGGGAGACTTAGGAAACGATACGCTGCAAGGTGGAAGCGGACGCGATTACTTTTTCTTGACTGCAGGAGAAGGCGAGGATGTAATTGCAGATTTTACCGAGGGCGAAGACTTGCTAGTGTTAACAAATGGCTTGAAGTTCGATCGCCTCAGCATCGACCAAGAAAACAATACTACCTCAATTAAGATAGCCAGTACAGGTCAAATTCTGGCGGTTTTGAGTGGAGTGTCAGCAAGTGCGATCGGCATACAAGACTTTACCATAATTTAGTACCAAATCTGGGCAACATACCCCCTTTACAATTCGGCGGTTGAAACCGCGTCTACACAAACGATGTCGGCCCCAAGGCCGACTGGTTAATAAAGAATCTCCAAAACCCGGATTTGGTATCAGAAACAAAAGGTTTCTACTAAAAATTAATACCAAATCCGGTCTCATCGAAACCATCGAACCACTCTTGATGCTGATGACGCAAAGCCTCCAGAAAAGAGAGATCAATAAATCAGATATTATCTGCGTTAATCGGTGTTCATCTGCCAACATCTGCGGTTTTCCGATTCAAAACATAGTAAATCGCCCAAATTGCCATCGCCCGCAAATAGTGACTCGCCCGAAAAGTCCCCCCCGCCGTAATCGCTTCCGGCGTGCGAAACTGCAACCCATTCTCATAAATTTGCTTCACCACCGCATCAGTCAATTTAAACGCTTTCTCCTCCATTCCCATCTGTACCAAAAAAGCAGCCAACCCAAAATTAATCCCCGTCCAAACTTCCAAAGGATGAGTCGCATTCGGATTTTCCGGCGAACCGTTCAGCATCACCCCATTCGCAGCCCCAAACTCGCCATCGTTGAACTTCAAAAAGCAAGAATCGTACACAGTTTCTAAAGCGCTGACAGCACATTCTGGCGGCACAATATCCGGCAATCCTAACAGCTTCGCGTAAAATTGACCGCACAATTGGTCTGCCATCACCACTTCCGATTTACTCTCGCTGTCCAAACGGTAATATTGACCGTTCCACAGTTTTTCTTGATAGCTAGGTCTTGCTTGTAACAGCCAACTGTGATATAATGCAATCTTCTCTTGGGGATTGGGAATTATCTCAGGTGCAGCATTTTCTAGGATTTCGCCGATCGCGATCGCACTCTCCAGCGCCGCCAACCACAAACCCCCGCAATACGCACTTATTCCCCGCATTTGCCAGTCATCAAACGTCTGATCCGGTGCACCCGAATTCTCAGGAATGCCGTCCCCATCCTCATCAAAGGTTTTCAGATAAGCCAAAGCCTCAACAATTGACGGCCAACACTCTTGCAAAAACTCGCAATCTGTGCCGCCAGTCAACAGGAAATCTCGATAAACCTGCAAGACAAAATCGCAAGGCAAATCCTTCCACAAATTGCAATCTTGATAGCTGGTATAATTCGTTTTCTCCCAAGGATGTTCGTTAGGCGCGCCCAAATCGTGCGGAGTCGCCCCGACTGCTTTTCTAATCGCCGAAGCTTGATTCCAGCCCACAATTCTCGGCGTATCGTCTCCCGCAGAAATTGCCCTAGCAAAGGCAATCATTACCGACTTTTCCAATTCCGGCCACAGCATCAACAAAGCAAAAGAACCGTAAAGCCGCACGTCTAAACTTTCATACCAGCGGTAATCAATGCACTCCAAAACTCCAAATTGACCCTTGGGATCGCGTTCGTCCGCCGCACTCCAAAGAGTACCGCCGTCAGTCAAAATGTACAACTCATTAAACAGCGCCATTTTGAAACTGTCGGACAAATCTGTGCGTTCTAAAATAGGTTTTTGCCAAGCTTCAATACTTTCGCGCCAAGTATCAGAATGCTTCATCGCCGTGCGAATAATCGGCCAAACATTTTTGCCATTCCGCCCGAAGAAATCGGTATAGCGGCGGTAGTAAGAAACTCCAGATGCAAATTCAGTAACGGGCAAATCCCAAGCTAAAATAAAGGGAATTTTGCGAGTTTTGCCTGGTCTAATTGTAAACCGAACTGCGATCGCACAAGCCAACTGTTCCCCGGCTGCTGCGGCTGTCTCGTCTCTGTCATCCAACAAGAAACCTTCAGCCGAAAAATTGCGCCAAACATCATCGCCGTCCCCCGCCGGGTTCCAGCGAGTTTGATAGAATACTTCAACCGCCGGATTAGTCACAGTTGCGATCGCCCATTGTCCATCCCCTTCTTGCGGTTCGTCGCCAGCAGACAACCGCGTCATCACGCAACCTATACGGTGAAAATCTTCCACCAACAAATTCATATTCCCGGCACTTTCTCCCCACCGGGATTGATAGTCATAAAATGGACTGCCATCATCTCGCACCATCACGGGAACCCCCCCGTACCCCCCCTTAGTAAGGGGGGGCTGGGGGGGGACAGCATTAGTAAACCAGCCCACAATATTTTGCCAAGTCAGCATAATGCTAAGAGTTATCGGCGCATCTGTAGGATTGTGCGCTACCCATTCAAACATTGCAACTGGATAACTGCTTTCCTGATAATTGTTCGGCAAAATTGGCGAAAATTGCTCGCAGCTTATTTGAGCTTCAAAGACATTTTCGTAAACAAACCAACTGCGCGGATACAAAGCATAATAAGTCCCAGAATTTGACTCTTCTCCTATCCCTTCTTCCCTTCTTCCTTCTTCTTCTTCTTCTTCCCTTCTTCCTTCTTCTTCTTCTTCCCTTCTTCCTTCTTCTTCTTCCCTTCTTCCTTCTTCCTTCTTCCTTCTTCCTTCCGAGGGATACCATTTCCAACTAGATAAACTGCCATCTGTAGGCGGTTCAGTGGACAGTGCAAAAGCTTGTTTTTTGCCTTTTGTTTCTTCAAAAACGCTGAACTGACAAGCCGGTAAACTGCGAAAAATGTGCTCGCCGCCGTCGATGTGCCAGAGGTTGAAGTCGCCGCGGGGCGATCGCCCGATGCAGCCGGCCCCGAACCCGCCCAGAGGCATTCCGTGCCAGGGGCCGTCGTCGAGATTGCTGGCGTAGCGGACTGTATAGGGATTGTCCCAACCGAGGCCAATGGCGCGTTTCCAGGTGTGTGGAGGGATGTTTGGATTGGATGTGCGATCGTTCATAATTTATTTTTATAAGCAAAGGCGATCGGCGCCAGTGTGGGAGAGCTTTAATAGTATATAATTGAAATTAACAGTTTACCCTACTTCGGAACAAGTCAGATGAGTCGAGCCATTAATTTTCAAACTGTTTCTTGGTTTTGGGATCTCTACACAAGAGGTCTACTTGACCTTGAGCCACCTTATCAAAGACGTAGTGTTTGGAATCAAGAATATAAAGACTTTTTCATTGATACTGTACTTAATGGATATCCTGCCCCTGCTATCTTTTTGTATCAAGAAATTACCTCTGAAGGTGTATCTAAGTATAGTGTTGTTGATGGCAAACAAAGGTTATCTACTTTATTTGAGTTTGCTGAGAATAAATTTCCGGTAAGCGAAACAGCAACTTTGGCAAGACTGACAGGTAAATCTTTCAAAGACTTAGAAAATGAAGTCAAGCAAAATTTTTGGAAATATCAGTTTGCTGTTGAATATGTCCCATCCGACGATGAACGAATCATCAATGATATATTTAACCGGATCAACCGTAATGTGATCAAGTTAACACGTCAAGAACTGCGTCATGCAAAGTTCAATGGCGGATTTATCACTACTGTAGAAGATTTAACTGACTGGATGGCTGGAATTCTCCCACCAAGCTTTCCCTTAATTCCTGCAAAAGACAAAAAACAAATGAAAGATGTAGAGTTTGTGACTTTACTATTACTGTTTCTAGAAGAAGGAGTTAAGTCTTATCGTCAGGATGATTTGGATAAAGCTTTTAACGATCGAGATTTAGCTTGGGATGAGCAAGATGAAATAGAAGCTGAATTTAAACAAGTTATCGAATCAATAAAAAACTTGTTAGATGTTTCGCCTAAAGATATAAATTTATGCAAAACAAAACTCAAGAACCAAGCTGATTTCTATTCATTTTTTAGTGCGATTGCCGAACTAAATCGTGACAGATTATTAAATATAACTGCCGATGTCGGCCAGAGAATCTACGAATTTATGGAATCAGTAAAATCTCCTGAATCAGCAATGAAAACTCAAGAATCTCAAGCCTATTATGAGGCTATGACAACTTCATTGGGTTCATCAGGAATTGAAAAAAATAAAACTAGAATTAATATCTTAAAATCAGTGATTTTAGGAAATACTAAATCGTAATCAATCTGTAAACTCTCGAATTTTATGATTTATCCTTCTATTTTAGACCGCCAATATGAACAATATCTTCCGTTAGTTAAAGAGGTTGCAAAGCAAGTCAAAGAAACAATGCTTAACTTTTGCGACAACAAGGGATATGCGCTTACTTCTAGGATTAAAACTATTGAGTCTTTAGCAGAAAAAATTGAGACAGGTAGATTTAAAAAATGGTCTGAATTAGATGACTTATTTGGTTGTACAGTCATTATCCCAAATTTATCACAAGAAAAAGAGGTAATTAAATTTTGTCAAGATAGTTTTCAGGTTACTAAAATAGTAAAAAGAGGACAGAATAAAAAATCTCCTGATACTTTTAAATTTGATTCAACTAGAATTTCTGCTCGCTTAAAAAGTGTAGAAGATACAAATATCGATATTTTTTTGAGTATATTTAATGTCATATTTGAAATTCAAATAAAAAGTGCTTTTGAACACGCCTGGGCAGTTTCCACTCACGATTTGGTATATAAAGGTTCGGAAATTGACTGGAAAAAACTCCGTTTAGCTGCACAAATAAAAGCGATTGTTGAACAGCTAGATACAATGATTCTGGCATTTGAACAAATATCTGCTGCCATCCAAGAAAGTGACTATCCTGAAATTAAAAGAAAATGTCAAATAGCTGTGGCTACTCAAGAACTATTCAAGCTAAAAAAAATTCCCGAAGAACTTAAGCCTAAAGATATGACCCGCTTTTGCGATAATTTATATGGTATTCTGGTCAAAGCTGAAAAAGAGGATAAAGTTCAAGAGGTTATTAAGTGTATTAAAAATAAAATCGATTCTACTCCCAGCAAGCAAATCCCTCTAAGTATCTCTCTGTTGCAATATTTTTTGGCTACTTTAGTAGAAGCAGAAATTATTGTTTTGCCTTTAGACAAGTATTATTTTCATATCACATCAGAATTGCTGACGCTTTATCCAATTTTTCAGGACAGCGTTGATTTGATTTTTCAATATGAGCTTTGATAAGCTTAACACAAACCCGATCGACTAACGCGGCAGAATATCATCTAACTGAAGTTCCAAGCTTTTTAACAAAGGAGAAATAATCGGTTGTCCGAGGCGAAATTGTTGCTTGGTATAATCTTCGTCAATCAGTTGACAAACGGTGATAGTAGGTTGTTTGGGTTTACCGATAAAAGCCACGCCCCCCAATCCGCGACAATCAACGATCCAATATTCTGGAATTCCTAAAAGAGCATATTCTTCAATCTTGCGGGCGTAATCTGTTTCCCAATTAGTGCTGACTACTTCTACCACCAATTTAATAGTTTTCCCCAGCGCAATCACTGGTTCTATTTCCCAAAGTGGCTCGCTAATAAGGGCGGTTTCATCTAACACGACAATATCGGGACGGCGGGCGGTAGCTGCATCTGAAAATGGACGGATCAAACAAGTGCGGGGAATGAACCAAGGTAGTTTTTCTGCTGCGATGGCGATGCCGATTTGAGTTGCTAGTTTACCGCCGACGGTTTCGTGGGAGCCTGTGGGTGCCATCTCAACTAATTCTCCGTCAGCGAGCTCGTAGCGGAAGTTGTCACAATATCGATCGACAAATGTTTCAAAAGTTAGGAGTTTTGGCGCGGTGTAAGCCATTGGAAACCAATAGTTTTTTGCTGAAAATCCTATTCTATCAACTAACCAAATCCCAAATCAGAACCTTTCCCCGCGTGCACCAAAGCCAACTTTTCGTAACGCTTAGCGTGTTCCACCAACTCCTCAGATTCCTCCTCAGAGACATCCCGCAGCCGCTTCGCAGGCACTCCCGCAACCAGCGTGCGAGGGGGAACGTCCTTGGTGACAACCGCCCCTGCACCGACGATCGAGCCTGTGCCCACCCTCACTCCGTCCAGGACGATCGCCCCAATCCCGATCAGGCAGCCCCGTTCAATGTAAGCTGAATGAATCACCGCTCGGTGTCCGACAGTCACAAAATCTTCCAACACAGTCGGTTTTCCCGGATCGCCGTGCAGAATTGCTCCATCTTGGATGTTGGTACTTTTGCCGATCGCAATTCGCTCTACATCCCCGCGCACCACCGCCCCGTACCAGATACTAGCACCCGCTGCCACCTCTACCCTGCCGATGACAACAGCGCCAAAAGCGACAAAAGCAGCTTGGGAGAGATCCGGCGCGGGCCAATAGGAAGGAAGTGCAGGCAGAGGTTGGTTGAGATTGCTCATTTGTTGGTCGATCGTTATACTTCTAGCAGATTAGCTGGTTGTTGATACGGGATATAATAAGACTATTTGCCACTTTTGCAGATAAATATGCTGGGATGCAATAAATGATTGAAGTTGCCTTGCAATACCCGATGTTTGGCCCGGAAATTCAGTGTCCCCACTGTCGCCAAACAATTCCGGCTCTAACACTCACGGATACCTATTTGTGTCCGCGTCACGGGGCATTTGAGGCAGATCCAAAAACGGGGGAACTGGTTCACCTTCAGTCTGGGCGGCACTGGCGCCGCTGGGAGGATGAATGGTATCGCCAGCACACCCACCCCGACGGGATTCGGTTTGAAATTCACGAAGCGCTCGATCGACTTTATACTCAAGGCTACCGAGCAACTCGCGTGATCGTTGCCCAACGCTATCGGGACTTAATCAGCACTTATTTGGAACGCAGCACTCCTTGGCGGGGCCAGTCGGAATCGTCGTCGCGCCCGAAACTGTACGGTTTGCCGGTGGATTTTAGCCCAGATCCCCAAGAAAACCCTTGCTGGGAAGTGATTAATTTTGATTTGGAAAAAGAGCCGGGAGTTCCGGTTCGATATCCATATTTTCGGTTGTTTGAATAGTCATTAGTCATTAGTCATTAGTCATTAGTCATTAGTCATTAGGGAATTGTTGACTGTTAACTGTTAACTGTTAACTACTGCCAACTATCAACTGCCAACTGCTTTCGGGCCAACTGCCAACTGCTTTCGGGCCAAAATTGAATGCACCACGCCTCGATTCGCACTGCTAACATTCACCGGGCGATCGCCTTTTACGAACAGTTAGGATTTACTGTCAGCGATCGCTTTACCACAGGTTACACCTTAGCCTGTTGGATGGAAGGTCTCAACGGACGCATCGAACTAATCCAAATCCCGGAACCAAAACCCGCACCGGATGCTTTCGGTGACGAGCATTATGTTGGATACTATCATTTATCTTTCGATTTAACTGAGGCGACAACTGACTTGCCTACTTGGTTGCAGTCTCTCAAAAAACAGTTTGAGGAAGCAGCTAAAGACCAACCAAACCAGTTTCAACCTTTGAAAGTTTTATTAGAACCGACTCAACAGGCGATCGGGCAAAATGTTTACGAAGTAGCTTTTATTGCCGATACAGACGGTTTGCCTTTAGAATTTATCCGGCGGCTTAATTAGGGCGATCGACTGAGATTTACGCTTGTGGCGAGAAACCGGGTTTCTACGAGTCTTTGGTTGGGTGACGAGAAATATAGACAGAAACCCGGTTTCTGAGATTTAGGCATTCCCAAACCGGCCGCGCTTTCTCAAGTGCGATCGATGGCTTTCCTCACAATCACGGATGATTGAGAATAGTTATTATTATTATTAATTAGTTTTCACCGTCACGACAAGCTCAACAATATTCTTATAAAAAATAGCTAGATTTTGAACTAAAAGTCTAGTACATTCTCTTTCTTACTATAATATGAACATCTATTCATACTATCATGTGTTAGAATAAACCCAGGAAACACCATGCAAAAAGCCAAATCGAGCGATTCCGGCTGCTGTGGTCACGACGACCACGACGATCGCAGCCATGAGAATCATAACCATGACGGCCACGGACACGGACACGACCACGGGAACGGAGATTTCAACCTCAAGCAAGAATTGATTCCTGTGATCTTGGTCGTTGTACTATTTGTCGGCGGTCTAATTTTTGAAGAAAAACTGCACAACACGCCCTATTCTATAGCTGAATATCTGGTTTTCATCCCCGCCTATCTTTTAAGCGGATGGAATGTTTTAACCAGCGCAGGTCGCAACATTTTGCGAGGCCGAGTGTTTGATGAAAATTTCTTGATGACTGTAGCAACACTGGGGGCTTTAGCCATTCATAAATTGCCTGAAGCTGTCGGGGTGATGTTGTTCTTCAAAATCGGAGAACTTTTTCAAGAATTTGCGATCGGGCGATCGCGTCAATCGATCCGATCGCTTTTAGAAATTCGCCCAGACAGCGCCAACCTCAAGCAAAATGGCGACATCAAAAAAGTTGCACCAGAAACAGTAACCGTCGGCGATATTATCCTAGTTAAACCAGGAGAAAAAATTCCCTTAGACGGCGAAATTATCGACGGAAACTCTCAAATTGACACCTCAGCACTAACCGGAGAATCAGTACCTCGAACCGTGAAAGTTGGAGAAACAGTTTTAGCAGGAACAATTAACCAGACAGGAGTTCTCACCGTCAAAGTTACCAAACTCTTCGGCGAATCTTCAATCTCCCGAATTCTGGAATTAGTAGAAAATGCCAGAAGCAAAAAAGCTGAAACTGAAAAATTTATCACCAAATTTGCCAGTTACTACACGCCGTTTGTCGTATTTGCATCCCTAGCAGTGGCTTTAATTCCGCCTTTGTTCATTTCTGGAGCAACTAATGCAGACAGATTTTTGTGGGTTTACCGCGCCCTAGTCTTGTTAGTTATTTCCTGTCCTTGCGGATTGGTGATTAGCATTCCTCTGGGATACTTCGGGGGAATTGGCGGTGCAGCCAAGAACGGTATTTTGGTTAAAGGCTCGACTTTTTTAGATACCCTGACAGCAGTCAAGACAGTTGTTTTGGACAAAACAGGAACTCTGACAAAAGGAGTTTTTAAAGTAGCAGAAATTGTGCCTGCGAATGGTTTTTCCCCAACAGAGTTAATGGAAATAGCCGCAAAAGTAGAATCTCAATCTAATCACCCAGTCGCGAAATCTATTCTGGAAGCTTACGGCGGAAAAATAGATTCCTCGGAGGTTACAGATTACGAAGAAATAGCGGGACACGGCATCCGAGCTCAAGTAAACAATCAAATTGTGCTTGCCGGAAATGACCGTTTGCTGCACCGAGAAAACATCCCTCACGATGCCTGCAATGCTGAGGGTACGATCGTGCATTTAGCAGTAGACAACCGTTACGCTGGGTATATTTTGATTGCTGACGAGCTGAAGGAAGACGCAGTACAGGCGATTCGCGACCTCAAGAAACAGGGTGTAGAGCGCATCGTGATGCTGACGGGAGACAATCAAGCTGTAGCTGATAGTGTTGCGAAAAAGCTCGGTTTAGATTCCTATTTAGCTGAGTTATTGCCCGAAGGAAAAGTTGAGGCGATCGAAAAATTGATCGCCCAATCTAAAAAAGGCGACAAAATTGTCTTTGTCGGGGATGGAATTAATGATGCACCAGTGCTTGCTAGGGCTGATGTGGGCATAGCAATGGGCGGTTTGGGTTCGGATGCGGCGATCGAAACTGCTGACATTGTGATTATGGCAGATGCACCGTCAAAGGTGGCGCAAGCCATCCAAATTGCCCGAAAAACTCACAATATTGTCTGGCAAAATATCATTTTTGCGATGTCAGTTAAAGCGATATTTATTGCTTTGGGTGCTTTTGGGTTAGCTACTATGTGGGAGGCAGTTTTTGCCGATGTTGGGGTAGCTTTAGCTGCGATTTTCAATGCTACTAGAGTGTTGAAATAGAGCTTTGTTAAGCTAAGCATTGCCTACCTTACCTACAATTGAAACATACATTCTGAGGTTAAAATCTTATGCGCCGTCAACGTTCTATGCCCTGGATTCACCGCTATTCCCGTCCGCTTATGGCAGGAATTGCAACTATTGGGGCTGCGATCACTGCCTATCTAACAGCCGTCAAGTTATCCCAAGGAACGGCAGTTTGTCCGATCGAAGGCTGCGATATCGTGCTTTCGAGTCCCTATGCCTATGTTTTTGGTTTGCCTCTTTCTTTGTTCGGTTTTTTGGGCTATTTGAGCATGATAGTTTTTGCCGTAGCTCCCCTACTTGTCAATCCTTCTGAACAGAAGAGTCTCCGCTCTAAATTAGAGTCTTGGACGGGACTATTTTTGTTTGCTGGTAGCACGGCTATGACGATTTTCAGCGGCTATCTGATGTATGTACTGGCTGTTGATATCAAAGCAGCTTGTATTTACTGTATTGTGTCTGCTTTGTTTGCAGCTAGCTTGTTTGTCTTAGCATTAATCGGTCGCGAATGGGATGATATCGGGCAACTATTTTTTATAGGAATTCTGGTATCAATGTTAGTGCTGATTTCTTCTTTGGCTCTTTATGCCGATGTGAATAATCTCGGTACTGCTAGGGAGACTAGCATGAATACCACAACATCTTCTGGCACTTCGGAAATTGCTTTAGCGCGACATTTAAAAATAGTGGGAGCTAAAATGTACGGCTCTTTTACCTGCGATCGCTGTCAAGCGCAGAAGGAAAGTTTTGGCAAAGAGGCGGCTCAGATTATTAATTATATCGAGTGCAATCCTCAAGGGAAAAATGCTCGGCGGGATCTTTGCGAAGCTGCGAAGATTCAGGGGACTCCCACTTGGGAAATTAACGGTAAGTTTTACCAAGGGCAAAAATCGTTGCAGGAGTTAGCTGATTTATCTGGCTATCAGGGAACTCGCGAATTTAAAAATCCCTGAAATTAGGAATGTCGATCGGAGTGATTTTGGGCGATCGACCCGATCGCAGTCGATCGCCCGCACCTCCTATCAATTCCGGTTGCACTCAGACATGATGTTAACTGTTAACCGTTAACAGTTGAATTTACTATTCCGATGAAGAGAGGATTTGAGATCGGGGTGAATCGATCGGACTTGATACAAAACTCAATCAAACTACAAAAATAAAACCCGCCGCTGCGGGTTTCATCTTAAAGCTAATTCTTAATAGCTTACGGTTTCAACTACTTCTTAGGAACAGGAGCCTCGTTAGCAGCAACGGGACGAGTTGACGAAGCGGTAGTTTTCAAAAGTGCGATCGCCTGCGCGTAAACAGGATCGTCCTTAGTCGCAACCAACATCGGTTTGTTAGCTAATTTCAGCTTTTCTGCGTCGGTTACTAGGACTTTGACATCGGGAGTAACGCCCTTGTGGCTGATATCAGTACCGTTGGGAGTATAGTAGTGAGCGATCGTCACCGCCAATCCCGAACCGTCAGCCAAAGAATGCACCGACTGCACCAAAGCTTTGCCAAAAGTTTGGCCGCCGATCACGGTTGCGCGCTTGTTGTCTTTGAGAGCACCGGCCAAAATCTCGCTGGCACTGGCGGAGTTGTCGTCCACCAGCACCACCAAAGGCTTGTCAGTAATCGCAGTGCGATTTGTCAGCATTTCCTGAGAATCTCCGGCTCGATCGACTGTACGGACGATCGACCCTGTATTCATCCACATCCGGGCGATATCAATGCTCACCCGCAGCAGCCCGCCGGGATTCCCGCGCAAATCCAACACAAAAGCGTCAGCTTTTTGAGCCGAGAGCTTTTTAATCGCCGCCTCCATTTGTTCGCCCGCGTGGGAGCTAAACTCTTGCAAGCGGATGTAACCGACTTTCTCGCCGCCTTCATTCTTGAGGCTGTAGCGAACCGCAGCTACCTCAATTCTCGCCCTAGTCAGAGTGATATCAAACTCGCTTTTGCCCGGACGAGCCATCCGCAGCGAGACTTTAGTGCCTTCGTCGCCCCGAATTATCTGAGCCGCATCCGAGACAGTCATGTCCTTAGTAGTTTTGCCATCAATCGCCAAAATCGTATCGCCCGCTTGAATCCCTGCTTTTAGGGCCGGGGAATTTTCCATCGGTTCGACTACTCTAATCGCCTTCGTTTTCTCGTCTTGTTCCAACCTCATCCCCACTCCTGTGAGTTCCCCGGAGGTTTGATTCGTCAGCGCTTCGTACTGCTTCGGATCCATGAAGCGCGTGTAGGGGTCATTTAATTTCTCTAGGGCTTTGCGGAGGGCGGTGTAGGCAGCTTCGCGAGAGGTATAATTTGTGCTCAGCAACTCTTGGCGGGCGACTTGCCAATCAGTCTTGTTAAAGCTGCCATCGACGTACTCCCGGTTCACAATTTGCCAAGCTTCGTCTAAGACAGCTTTGGGGCTATCTTGAAGCTCGGCGCGGACTGATTGACTCAGGCCCGGAACGAGTAAAGATATCGAAGCGGTTGTGGCCATCGCCCCAGTGAACAGGGCTGCCTGTAACTTAGAAAAGCGTCTGCGGGCTTGATTCATTGAATTTTGGCTCAATTCGATTTTTGATTTTTGATTTGAGATTTTATATTGCTAAAAAATCTCAAACTACCATTTAAACTATTGCGTGGAGGCTCCACCATCCCTCTGGATAGTTTAACGAGATTCACAGCAGATCGCCAACCAATCATTAGTGTATTTTATTAAACTTAATTTAAAACTTGGATTTGAATGTGCCGTGGAAGCTAAAATCGAACAATTTTCCCGCAATAAGTGGTTGAGCCTGCTAGTTAATGGAGTTATCGCTACAGCAGCGCTGGCGGGAGTGATTGCCATGCAGTCGATCGAGCAATTGGGCGGAATGCCCCCAGTTAGCGTTCAGGGCCAAAAGCCGCTCTCTGCAACGTCTGCCGCCAGTTTCAAGCAAGCCGCCCAGCAAGAAGCCCTGCGGCTGAAAATGCTCAAAACATTTCCTAATTTTGGGTTTGACAATTTAATTGCCGACTGGACATTTCTCAAATTTTTGCAGTATTTTGGCGACGACGAAGCGCGAGAAGTGACGGGCTACAATCTCAGCGAAGATTATTTTGACATAATTACGCGGCGCGACCCCAAGTGGGCTGACATCTACCTGTTTCTGTCGGCTGCCGTTTCTTTTTATCAGGGAAAGCCGGAAACTGCTGTTAAGTTGATCGAGCGCGGTACTAACGCCCTTTCGCCACAAACTCATCCCCAAGCGTGGATAGTGTGGCGAATCAAAGGTATTGATGAGTTGCTGCTGTTGGGGGATATTCCCGACTCAATTCGCTCCCACGAAATGGCCGCTGAGTGGGTAGAAAAAACGCCCGACGGGCCGAAGTTAGCGCCAATGTTTCGAGCAACTGCTGACTATTTGCGCCGAGATCCCGATAGCGTGCAGGTGCGGTTTAACGCTTGGAGTACGGTTTATTATCAAACAACCGATAAGT
>NZ_JADEXD010000325.1 GCF_015207285.1 Tychonema sp. LEGE 07203
GCCCCATCCCCCATCCCCCATCAAATTGAGTAACTACGAACGCTACCAGCAAGCGGCTTTCAACCAACCGGAGTTTTATCCGATCGATCAATATGTGTCGCCGGAATATTACCGCCCCATTGCGCCTTGGATGGGGCGATTGATTTTGCCTGCCATTCACCAACGGCAAACGATTCAAGGTGCGTTGTTTGAAATTCATCACGCGCCCGGTGAATTTCAGCATTTGGTGGGACAAATTGCGATCCTGCGCTTTAGTGACGATCGCCTGGTACAGGCCTACGTTCGGGCAGTGACGAAAGACGTGCATTTGAGTCCTCAAGCTGAACGCAGCAAACAACAAGGCAAAGTTCACCCAACTAGGCTCAATGACTGGCGACAAGTTAATCCCCTAGAGTCGATCGCAGGTTCGCATCCTCACGATGATGTAATTGTGATGCTGCAAGAACCCGTGGGTGTGGAACAATTTGCAAAAAACAACATTCTGACGGTTGCTTGCGAACCAGTGCAAATTACCGGACGTTATTACGGGTTAGTGAAATTTGTGCGATCGATTCAGCCGAACGGCGATTTGTTTGAGGTAATTCACTTCGATCGCGCCTCGCGACAATTCGCGGGAGCCCAAGAAATCGTTAGCCTGCCTCCAGTAATTGCCAATAGCAATCAGACTCCTTCCTCCACCAGCAAAAACATTGAGAAATCGCCCTTAAATGAAACTGGATGGTATATTTACGGTGCGCCGGATCGATCGGGGCGATTTGTCGTGCAGGCGATCGCGCCTCGGAGTCTGTTGCAGGTTGAAGCTGACCGAGAGATTGCAGGCAAAACCTCAGTTAAACACTACCTAAAACACGAGTCTTGGAGCAATCTGGTAGCTCAGAAGGGAACAACCAGTAAGACATTGCTCCGTTTCAAATCAAATCGAAATCCAGTTAATTGGCACGAAGGAAAACGAGCTTTACTGATTCACATTTATGGTGGGATTGGAGGCAAAAAAGCAGAACCAGCTACTAAAACTCCGCTCTACTTCGGGCATTTTGCTTACGGACTGGCGACAGTCGTGCGAGAACCGCTGGCGAATGAACTGCGATTTGATATTGTTTATCACCAAATCTACACGCACAACAAGGACGGGCTGATTGCTGGGAGTTTGCATTGGTCGCGCTACATGGGCGACAGACAGTTTGGCTGGTTGGGTTTGCGCCCGGTTTGCGATACGATAATCGAATTCGATGCCTTCACGAGCGAGTATGAAACCCAGGACGGCCAGAAGCGATCGCCGCTCGATCGATTGATTTACCAGCTAGAAATCATGGCGGCTCGTTACCGGATTGGCGATGGCACCGGAGGGACGTTTGTTGGGCCTGACTACAATTGCACTCAAGACTCCAATCAAGCTTTGTATGCAGCAATGCGGCAAATTGCTCGATCGCTTTTGTCACTCCCAAATATCGAAGCATCGAAACAGCAACACCCCGAAGAATTAGATAAATTAAAGCAGTTAGAAAAGTTGAGCAAAAAGTTAAAACGGCTGCTGTTGCCCTGTGGAACCGCACGCGCCGACTGGAAGAATCAAGCTGAAGTTTTGGGCAGCACTGTAGAAGATCGTCCGCTGCAAAAGATTCGACGAAGTTTGCTGAGTTGGCGCACAATTCTACCGCGTCTGACAAGCGATGAAGTGACTCAAGCCTTTCTCGAACAGGGTGGGGAAGCCTGGGTGTTGCGAACAAATCAGGTGGGAGGTTTTAATGGAGAGATTGAACCTGTAGCGCCGATGACATTTTAGCCGGCTTTCCACAGCCCACCTGCACCCATATAGCATTTCTCAGAAAGATGAGGTGCTCTCGCGGGCATAGGGCATGGGGCTGTCGCTTA
>NZ_JADEXD010000157.1 GCF_015207285.1 Tychonema sp. LEGE 07203
GCATTGTAACCAACAAATAACAAATAACAAATAACAAATAACAAATGACAAATGACAAATAACAAATAACAAATAACAAATAACAAATAACTAATGACAAATAACAAATAACAAATAACAAATAACAAATAACTAATGACAAATAACAAATAACTAATGACAAATAACAAATAACTAATGACTAATGACTTCCAATTTTCAACTGCGAAACAAGCGAGTGTACTGAGTTTCATGGGCCATGCTAGCCAGTCCCAATCCCCAACTGCAACTAGCAAGATCGTCATCTTCTAATTGTAAAACTTCTTGCGCCGTACAACTAATTTGAGACTGCAAATCCAACAGCAACTGCTGGCCAGCAGTTTGACCCAAAGGAATCAGTTTCACGCCCGCACTCGCCAAATTTGCAGCCCAACTGTACAAATATCCTACCACGGCGGCTTCCTCTTCAATCTGCCAGTTGGCGGCGGCAATGCCAAAGCCGATCGCAAAATTGCACGGATTGCCGCCAATTTCCACCAAATCTTTTACAATAGTTGTTAAATCAGAAACAACGGGCGATTCCCTGCGGGATAGCTTCGCTTCACGCAAATCCAGCAACAACCGCGTCAAAGTCCGTCCCATCTGCCAACTTTGCAACCGCAACTCTTCCGTTTCCTTAGCAGCAGTCGCCCAAGCATTCCAGTAAATCAAAGCCCTCAAATCCCCAATTTTTGCCGCCCTCAACGCCCGTACCGCGACAGCAGCTTCTACTCGCACCGCCCCGAATTGCAGCGAATTTTCCAACCAATTCCTCAAACTAATCTCGCTGTCGATCGCACCCGCTGCTACCAGACTTTCAATTCCCTCAGAATAACTATAAGCTCCCACAGGCGCAAAAGCTAGCTGCAACAAACATAAAAGTTGACTGTTCACTGTTGACTGTTCACTGTTGACTGTTCACTGTTGACTGTTGACTGTTGACTGTTGACTGTTGACTGTTGACTGTTGACTGTTGGCTGTTGACTGTTGACTGTTGACTGTTGACTGTTGACTGTTGACTGTTGTTATTTGTTATTGTTATTTGTTATTTGTTATTTGCAATGCCCGATGCCCGATGCCCTATGCCCTATGCCCGATGCCCAATGCCCAATGCCCAATTCCTAATGACTGTGCCCGTAAGCGCCCATTTCCGGCTGAAACGGTACAATTTCCTCTATTATTTCCAAACCCATTTTTTCCAGCATTCCCTGCAAAACAGAGTCGGGAGAAAGCCTTAAATAATTATCGGCAACTTCTAAAGCTACGTGACGGTTTCCTAAATGATAAGCCGCCCGCAGCAGTAGCAGCTTAGTCGAGGCTCGTGCTGTGATTACCGGTTCGGGTTTTGCACTTACCAGTACCAAACTGCTGCCGTCTTCCGACAGCAATAAATCTCGATCGCGAAGTACCGTACCTCTGGGCAAACTCAGCTGCAGATTTTCCCCCGTTTCCGTCTGGAATCGGTGGCGGCTGCGAGTGCGATCGTCGGCTGTCATGGGTAAAATAAAACTGACAACAGCATCGGGATTTGCAGGCAAATGTTTTGTGAAAGTTACCATTTTTCTATTTTCTTCCTCGGAGCAATTCACCTCACATCTAGTTTGTTGAGGAATATCTTTTTTAACTTTAATTGCGACTGACAGCGAGTTACAAAATTGCGATCTCTCCGAACCGCTCCCGTCCTTTCTTACCATGTTTTGCTCGTTTTGTCAAGCACTTTATTACAGGCGAGATCGCTTTTTTAACTATTTTCGCATAAAGCCCAGTAACTCGAACAACAGAACGGGAGAGGAAGAAAGATTCAAACACTCGATTTTATTGATTTCCCGCTTGTTGCAGTCGCAGCAGTTCAGCTTGAATGCGCTGTTTGACTGCCGGATTTGCTTGCAGTAGCAAAGTGAGCTGGTTGAAGCGACTAACTGTCAAACCGTTGGTTTCTATAACTTTTTTAGCTTGTTGGCAGTAATTCACCGCGATGCCGCGAACACCTCCAGACAGCCTGTTAATTTCCTGAGTTTCGTTGCACACTACTCTGGGAACCGAGCCCCCAGCTATTCCTTTAATTTCGTTATAAGCTTCCACCCGTCTGGGTTCTATTGCCAACAAAGAGCGAGCGTAGCTAGTAATTTCGGCATTGCTAATTTCTTGAGCTTGGGCTGCTGCTCCGAATCCGAGACTTGGGGATTGTCCGTACAAACCCGGTGCCCATCCGCCAGCCAAAGCTGCTGCGGACATGATGCCTGCAAACAGCGATTGTCGCAGCATCCGGTTAAATTTAAATTTAGAGGTGTTGAGTGAGGTGTTCATGGTCGTCGGTGATTGCTTGCGTATAGATAAAAATGACACAGCGCTGGGCGGCTCAATCTTTTTGAATCGTCTGGTGGCTAAAAAGTTCCTGCCGGCGGAGTAACAATCTTTAATTTAAGTAAAAGGATTTGATAATTGCTAGAGCGACTTTTTAGCAAGCTCGATAATTATATCTATCCTAACATCTACCAGAAGTTGGCAGAACACAAAATTTAGACGGTCATTTTAATTGCGGAGCGTTTCCGAATTGCCTCTACAAATAATTCTTCCAGGTCAAATATTAAATAATTCTAAAATTACTTGACAAATTACTCGTATTTAGCTCCGATCGCCTGCTTGTCATACCCTTTGAGATGTGAGATTTGAGATGTGAGATTTGTATAAAATGACCGATCGAATCAGGGTGTTGAGCGCGGGGCTACAATTGCATTATTTTGAGGGTGTCAAGCCAGAATCTCAGATTGGTTTGGCTTGACACGAGCCGGAGCCGGGAGCATCTGTATTTTATTTTAATCCGTCCCAGATGCCGTGCGATCGCACGGGCCGAGCTCGCACTCATACAAAAAATGCTTTTTACTTTCAACGAGATGCTCTCACCCTAGCCGGAACCAAAAATCAAGTTTCACTACCCAAGACAGAGGCAGCAGCAGGGAAGCAGACACTAAAATCTTGTTATCAAAACGCGCGCTATCTGTTTTCGGCAATCGCCTGCTGCTAGTTTCGATTCGAGTCCGCGCTTCCTCAAGTTTGGGGCTGCAAAAACTTGTCGGGGAATCACCCAGAAACCGGGTTTTTCTACCAAAGAATATCGTTACAGCCACCGACAACAGTAGAAAAACCCGAAACGCTGGAATTTTTGTGGGTAAGTCCTCTTGTGATGTCGATCGCAGATAGCGAACTTTTGCAAGAGTTTTCGCAGCAGCTTAACAATTATTAATTACCAATTTCCCATGAAAACTCAAAAACAAATTTGGCGAGTCATCCTCGCAGTAGCTATCGGTACTGTCGGCGTGCTGCACTTTGCAGTACCCGCACCCTTTATCAGAATCATGCCGCCCCAGCTTCCTTACCCGGAAGCATTGGTTTATATCAGCGGTTTTTTCGAGATTTTGGGCGGAATTGGGCTGTTAGTTCCCCCAGTCAGCAGAGCGGCGGCGTGGGGCTTAATTGCCTTATTTATTGCCGTGTTTCCAGCTAATATCAATCAAGCCGTCAACAGCATCCCCATAGAAGGGATTCCCCACAACCCATTAGTGTATTGGTTCAGGCTGCCTTTTCAAGCTGTATTGATTGCTTGGGCCTGGGTTTATACCCAACCAGACGAAGGTAAACCACGGGCTTCTATAGTTCCAGATACAACAGAAAACGCCCCATGAAGCAGTTCGACTACCATGCGGATTTTAAGAACATCGACTTTCGACAGCACCCGGAACTTTATCGGGTGGGGAAAGGAGAACAAGGAGTGCTGTTGGTGGAACCCTACAAGGCAGAAATTCTGCCTTTCTGGAGATTTAAAACTCCTGAAATTGCCAGGGAGTCCAGCAGCAAAATTTATTCCTTATTCTTAGAGTATCTCGATCGCTCGGATTTTGTGGGAGCGGACATGGCCCGCAAGTTCTTGCAGATGGGCTACACTCGATCGCGCCGCTACGCCAACCATAAAAGCGGCCGAAAATACCAGCAGAACCCTCAAAAGCTGCCGTCTGTTGCAGAACAAACGGCAGCTCGAAAAGATATTTTGCCGCTAGAACCAGATCCGGTGAAAGCAGAATCCGCCGCCATTTTTCAAGAGAAATGGATGCTGGCCAAAACCAACGAGAAATATCTCCAGCTTTTAGCCGCACACCGGCAGATGTACGAATCTTCTTCAAGCAAGTCTCAGGATTGACATACCGTTACAAAAACTCAGAACTTACCAATTATCCCCGGCGCAGCAGTGGAGTTGTCCTGGGAACATCTGTGTTTTGTAAAAAGCCTTTTTTTTGAATGCTGTCCGCGCTCGCTTGATGGTATCAGCTCTTCGAGCGCGACAGCACTTAATATAACAGCAAAACACAGACATCGCGTTGTGCTTGACGAGTTCGGGGCTGCACCGAGCAAGTGCGGCCCTACTATTTACTCATCATCTTCTTCTGTTTGCCACTGCCGCAAAAGTTCAAAGGCATTAAAGCCCCTGTATTGCAGGTAGTTCAAGACTTTGCCCTTAGTTTTTGGATCTACTTTACCGATCGCGTCGATCTTGTATTTCCGCAGGACTTTGGCTTTTAATTCGGCGAGTTTTGCGGTTTCCGAGTCCTGATTTTCGGCAATTTCTTCTTCCCAGACTTGCTCGAACAAATCGCTAGTAATTCCTTTTTGCAGGCACTTGCGCTTGATGGCGGATTTCCCGTATTTGCCCGCAGCACTTGCGATCGAGTTTGCCACCAAGCGAGTGTCAGACTGATAGCCCCGGTCTTGAATTTGCGCGATCGCCTCCAATATTTCCTCATTGCCATAACCTTTCTCTTGCCCCTTTTTGCGAAGTTCAGAGGCACTGTAGTCTTTGCGGGACAAGAGAAAATAGAAATAGTCAAGACAGTTCATCAGTTAAATCGAAGGGTAGCGCGCAAATACTCGTGTAACGAATGCCAAATCCAGTAGCCTTAACCCAGGCTGACTGCATCGCGCTCGCCTTTATTCTTCTGTATCCTCCTCATCATCTGCCAATTCCACCTCTGGTCTGTCGGCATCGATCTGAATCAAGCGAATGTGCTTGTATCCGAGTTTAATTTCAAATTCGTCTCCCGGCTTTAATCCCATTTCTTGGGTGTAATTTGCCCCGATCACGATCGAGCCATTCTTGTGAACGCTAGCGCGATAACTCGCTTCTCGTCCGCGTCCGTCTGCTTTCGATTTCTCTAGCTCAATGCCCTTAGCAGCTAATACTGCATCGTAAAACTCAGCCAGGTTAATCCGTGTTTCTCCACTCTTGCTGACGGTGAAGTAGCCGCAAAGCTTTGCAAGTTCTCTGCGCGGCAAATCGCTGCCTTTGATTTTTTGAAGCAGACCTTTTCCTGTTAAGGGTGCTGTCGCTGTTTCTGCCATTGACCTTACCTCGGTTATTGGAGTTTACTTATATCAATTACAACACATTAGATTAACTTTGTTTCACTGTCAATACTAAGAATTAAAAAGATCGGATTCTGGATCAATTTCTGCAGCCTCAAAACTGGGGGTGCAACTCGTGGATGCTCGAAGGGCGATTTATTTGCTGCTGCCGACTAAAATGCTTGTCTGAGCCCTTGGAGCGATCGCAGCGGGAATTATTGTCGCAAATTAAATGCTTTACTTTTTTACAGTAAAGTCTGTTCCCTGCATTCACCAATCCAGCTCCTGTCTGCTGTCAAAGTAAAAAACAAGACAGACATGAATGGAAATACCTAGAGCGCGATCGCTGCAAATCTGCCCAAATCATTTACCCGCGCGGGGTTAACTTTTACCTCAACAAGGCGAGGCAGCACTTGTTCTTGATGCCCTGCCTGCCAGCTAGTTGTAAACCCTGTTTTTCGAGGTGCCAATCCCCTCAAAACCCCAAATAGCGAGTCGCAATCTTCTATTAAGGTGTTCGGCATATAACTGGCACAGAAAACAGTCCGGGGAGGGCAATCGGGTAAAATTTCAAGCAAATTTCACCTGTTCGTTGAACGGGTTTTAGCTAAAACCAGACTCGATCGACCCGGCGGCAGAAACATCGCGCAGCCACCAGGAGGGGAACAAGCTATTGCACATTTAAATTGTGTGCGGTGATTGAGGGGAAGAGGGGAGAGAGGGAGAGAGGGAGTGAGGGAGTGGGGAGAGGATTTTCGATGCCGTCGAAATATACAAAAATTTAAATGTCGCCACAGCTTAAGGCCATTTTCGCTCCTGACCGTGCGAATTTTTTGATGGTATCCGCCACGCGATCGATCGGTGGAATCAATCTCAGAATGCAGCGGCCGGCCAACTGCCAACCCTTATCCAACAAGTCATTCTCGATCGAAAATCTCCAATCGCCGATCGCAAATACTCTGATTTTGACTCAAAAGTACGTCGCTCCTGACAGAAGAGCACCATTCACGAGCTCTTAAAAACCGGGTTTATGAACCAGAGATATAGGTTGTGATGCGGTTTTTGCGGTCAGAAATCCGGTTTTTGCCACAGGTGCAAGACTGCGATCGAGCAACGTACTTTCGATCGCACTCCTGGACGCACCGAAGGTCAAAAACCCGGAAAAAATCGACGACAATCCTTCTTGTTAACCGCAGTAAGGCTAAAAAACTTCCGGCGTTGAGCGAACTCGAAACAAAAATTTGAACGTCTTGATGCGTCCGGGAATGGCCACGCCGGCGATCGGTTTTAGTGCTGCTGTTGGATGTAATTTTGCGACAGAGGAGTCCGTATCTCCGGCAGTAACTGTTCCGGTTTCGCGCTTCGGTGCTGCAAGTACCGCAACCCAAAAAAGCCAGCACTCACAGCAACGGGCAACAAGCAAAGCGTCAGCGCCAGACATTTTTGCAATCCCGGTTTTTTTAACGCTTTCTGAGGCTGTTGTGGGGCACGATTTGGTGGGACAACCGCAGACTCTCGATCGGGAATAGAGTTCGGTGAATTAGCAGCCGGTGGTCGATCGATCGGGTTCGCCCAATCCCTGCGATCTTTTAGTCGATCGGGAGAATATTCCCAGACTTCGCCCCCATCACTGTCTGGCTCATCCAATCGATCGATCGGCCTTGGCGGGTATTGGGCGATCGCCGAGAGCGAAGACTGCCCCTTCCATTCCGTACCCGACGCGCCCGCCGAATACGTTCCCGGCGCGATTATTTGCACTCCTAGCCCCGATGCCGCGTTTGGGGCTGGCGCGCCGGTCAGATAGCCGTCAAAGTCCGGGTGCTGGTAGAGAATCGGCAAAGCCCAGTATAACTGGTGAGAACCGTAGGCAGAAATTAGTCCGGCCCTAGCCCGACTCAGGCTGAGATCGACTGGATAGCCTTGATTGAGATTGCGGTAAAACAGTCGCGTCAGAGTTAGGGCTACATCGTCGGGGATGCTTTCTGCCATTGCCAACACTGCTGGAATGCCTCGCTTGACTAGAGCTTCGGTTAAGTTGCGTTCCGGGCTGTCCTCGGTAATGTCTGAGGGGTTGCCGTAGGCGCCGCGGCAGGAGTTGAACACAGCCATCTGAATGCCGTTGTTGACGAGCAATCCGGCTAAGTCGTCGCCGCTCAAGGTTTCCGTTAAGCCGGTGCGGCGGCTCACTAGGTAGAGCTCGCCACCTCTGGAACCTAAGTTGCTGTGGCCTGCGTAGTGCAGAACTTGGTACTGTCCTTGTTCTAGGGCTTGGGTAAGCTGTTCTCGATCGGGATGTTCGAGAATAGTCAGTTGAATTTCCGGGGAATGGGGGCTGTTTTTGAGGGGATTAGCGCTGCGGTTTTGCAGTTCTTGTTGCAGGTGGAGCACTTCTGGCGAAAGCTGCAAGTTGTCTCGATCGCTCGGAGAGGCGATCGCCATTAAAATTTTTAGCGGCCCGCCGCTGGGCAGTATGCGGGTTTGTTTGAACAAACTTGTACCTGGTTGGTAGCGGGAAAATACGACATCGGTGCCTGTTGCAATCGGGCGATCGCCCGCGTGCAGAACTTCCCACGGCAGCCGCGGCAAGTGCCTGCCTTTGAGTCCGAGCCGCAGTTGCAGCACTTCTCGGCGGTGCTGGGCGATGCCTTGAGCGCAAGTCCAACTATCGCGCAAGTTTCCTTGAAACAGCCCGCTGTATAACTGTTGTCCGAGTGCTACTAAATTCGGCGCTGAGTGTTTTCCCGATCGCGACAGTCCCCGACCCGCAGTACCGGTTCCCTGGAGCAAGCCCACCAAAGGGTCGTTCATCAGTTGAGCAGACAGTGCCAGCCATTCGTCGATCGGCCAGCGGACTTGTTGTTCTGCCAAGGGTACACCGGGTGCAACCTTTTCTGTCCGCACTAGATATTCATCGTCCCCAACTGGGGTGACTGAGAGTTTAAATTCCTGGCTCACCGATTTAGCGCCCTCCCGCCTCAATTCTGAATTTGCCGGCGTTTTTGCAGCTAGCAATAGCGACCGACAAACTGATTTTTACTCTTTGAATGAAAGTTTTTGAATGCGCTTCCCCCGATCGGGCGATAGCTAAGCTCAAATATATTTGTTCAAACACTTTGAGGGTATAAAACTTGTACTTTAATAACAGTTTATTAGTTTTGATTGCCCTGTGGCTAAGTGAAACCGGAATTTTCTCCAATTTTGCGATCTTTAACATTTTGCACCTCTACCGCAGACCCCTTTACATTCACCGGGAACTTGAGTTTGTCATTGCTGAGTAAAGTTAAATTGGAGGCACTTTACCAGGCGGATCTCTAGTTCTTATTAAAATTACTTCAGCTCTAACCAACCGGTTTCAGGGCCATATCAAAGGCAAAGCTGAGTAATTTTTTTTGGGCCCTGGCGCGCCCGATCTCTCCTCACCGCTTATCCTCTACCACCAACCCCCCCATCTGAAATCTTGATTTTGTGTCAATTAATTAATTGGTCAGCCCAGAACCTCATCTGTCAGCCGATCGGGGTATTTAAGATTGGGGCGTTGCAGATTTACTGGCAGCTTTGAATTTGGCAGCTTGAACTTTCATCTAAAACTTGGAGATGTCCGCGATAGGAGTAGGCGGCACGGTACTCGTTTTTGGGATGGATCGGCGGCGATCGCACTCTCGATCGAGCGACTCTCGATAATTGCTAATAGAGGGTTGCTTTTTGACAGGTTTTATGTTATTGTTTGCTTTGATATTTAAATCTCTTAATTGAGCTAAACTTAAGCAAAAACAATCAAGTTAACAAACGCCTAATTTTTAACAATACAATAACTCTAAAAATATTCCCGTCCTCTCAGACAACAATCATTTTTACGATCGAGAAAACCAATCCTCGCCAGTCGATTTGAGATTTGAGGCTATCCCGAATTCGTGGCCGCCAAAGTCGATAGGCTGTTTCGGATATTTGCGGGAAAATGTAGATTTGGCTGCGCGGTAATGGGTAATGGCCAAAAAGGTAATTGGCGATCGATCCGGAACCTATTACCCGTTACCTATTGCCAGACATTAGATTAACTTATCACCAAAAGTTCAGAAGAGGCTTTTTTCAAATCATATCAAATCCTCTCTTCATCGGAATAGTAAATTCGAGTTCACTGTTGACGGTTGACGGTTGACGGTTGACAGTCAACAGTGAACAGTCAACATCATGAGAAGCGTAACCGGAAATGAGATCAGTCTTAAGATAGATAGATTTTTGGTTAATTGTTTATATAGCAGGAAAAACATATTTTTTCAGTTCGATCGCAGCGGGTCGATCGATCTCGAATTGCCGAACCGAAAATTAAAACAAATATTTGCCGTGGCGAACAATCTAAATTTGTAATTAATCATCGGGAACTAAAATTAAGAGCGCGCAGTCACTGACATAAAGCATTCAAATCCTTAAGTCAGGGAAGGATTGGTCAGAGTTGGGAGTGTTACAAAACTTCAATACACCAAGCTCGACCGCAGAAAAAGCCAGGGTAAAATTTTGGGGATAAAGGTTTTGGGTAGTTATGTAGAAGTTGTGTGTTGCGAGTTGAAATTCTGCTGGGTCACTGTAGAAATTACGTAGAAAATCTGCGGTTCGGCGCACTTAGGTGCAGCTTGCTGTAGAAAATACGGAGAACATCAAAAGCGATCGGCACTTCGGTGCAGCACTTGCGGTGTATGTGACGGCTGAATTATTTTTTGTGCGTTATTGCCCAAAAAACTCGCAGCGCCAGCGCAATAAACTCTGGCATTTTAAATAGCATCTATAACAGAAAGGTGGGAAACCAGCGGTTAGAGCAAAGGAAAATATAAAATTCCAATTTGTTGCTTCTGCTGCATCCTCTTTGCTGATAAACTGATTCTAACAATCTCATATCTCTTGGAGAAAATATTAACGATGGAAGAAGAAATGTTGTTAGGAAATGTATCGGGAACACTTTTTCCCGATCGCGATCGAGAACAAATCTCTGACACGGCAGAAACCAGTTTGTTTGCACCGATCGCCCTTGATGACGAAGAGCCAGAATTCGGGCTTTCCGCCAGCGAACTCGATCGGCTAGCGGCTTTCCGCAGCGCCAGCGCGATCGAGTCTGATAGCGAATTAGCCAAGTTAATTGACGATGCGATCGCCGAAAACAGCGGTAGCAGCAGTAACGGCCAAGTTCCGAATCCGTCTGACGGCATATCCGAAACAACTGCTGAATTTAACGGCACAACTGCTGAATTTAACGGCATACCCGAAGAAAGTGCCGGCAGCACAGATGACGGAGAAGATGGCAGCATTCGCCAGACACTCGAAGGCACCGACGACGATGACTTAATTGTCGGTACCACCGCCGACGAGGTGATATTCGGCAAAAAAGGCCGAGACAGAATCAGAGGAAACGGTGGCAAAGATCGGCTTTACGGAGGTAAAGATGACGATGATTGCGGCGGTGGCGATGATGACGATGAAATCAGAGGCGATCGCGGTAACGACATTTGCGACGGAGGCCAAGGCGACGACAAGGTTTATGGCGGTAAAGACAACGATACTCTTTTTGGCGGCAGCGACCAAGATACCTGTTTTGGCGATGAGGGCGATGACTGGGTAAACGGCAACGAGGGAAATGATGACGTTGACGGCGGCGGCGGCAGCGATACCCTGTACGGCGGTAAAGGCGACGACAACTGCGAGGGCGGTGAAGGCAACGATACCGTCAGGGGCGATCGGGGCAACGACAACGTTAGCGGTGGCGATGGCAACGACAGCGTTAACGGCGGCAAAGATAACGATACCGTAATGGGCGGTGCAGGCAGCGACATTTGCGATGGCGACGACGGCGACGACAGCGTTATGGGCGGCACCGGCGACGACACCGTAATGGGCGGCGCGGGCAGCGACGTTTGCATGGGCGACGACGGCGACGATATCGTAATGGGCGACGACGGCGACGACAGCGTGATGGGCGGCGACGGCGGCGACACCTTGATGGGCGGCGCGGGCAACGACGTTTGCGATGGCGGCGACGGCGACGACAGCGTGATGGGCGGCGACGGCGGCGACACCTTAATGGGCGGCGCGGGCAACGACGTTTGCGATGGCGGCGACGGCGACGACAGCGTGATGGGCGGCGACGGCGACGACACCTTGATGGCAGGTGCAGGCAACGACGTTTGCGATGGCGGCGACGGCGACGACAGCGTGATGGGCGGCGACGGCGACGACACCTTGATGGCAGGTGCAGGCAACGATACCCTCGTTACTGGCGACGGCAATGACATGGCAGACGGCGGCGACGGCGACGACAGCGTTGTCGGCGGCGGATCTGGCGACGATACCTTGATGGGCAATAACGGCAACGATACGATCGTTGGCGGTAGTGGCAACCATACCTGTGTCGGCGGTGCTGGAAATGACGTTTTTGTCATGAGTAACACTACCACTCCCGGCAGTTCAGTCATCACTGACTACACAGACGGCAGCGACAGGTTTTTGCTATTTGGCGACTTGGTTTTTAGCAGCTTGTCGTTTGTGCAAGTCGGCTTCAATACCGAAATTCGCGGCAGCAACAACTTTGTGCTGGCGCTGTTGTTAAATGTCAGCGCTACGATTCTCGATGCTAGCGACTTTTTGGGAGCTAACGGTAATCCTGTAACTCCAAGTCCAACTCCAACTCCCACTCCAACTTCAACTCTCCCGATAGTTAATGCCCCTCCGCAATTGCAAGCTAATAACAGCCTGATTGTCGGTTCCGGAGGCAGCCAAACAACTATTACTTCTGAATTCTTGAACTTTGTTGATAGCGAGGCTGGTGCTAGCGGCACAGTCTTTAAGGTAACGCAGTTGCCTGATGCTACAACCGGGCAACTATTCTTTAAGGGAGTAGCAGTAACACAAACTGGTTTTACCTTCACTCAAGCAGACATTAGTCTCGGTTTGTTGAGTTTCCAAGCGGCAATAGGTTTTGTCGGTGCGGCTAGTTTTAGTTTTGAAGTTAGCGACGGCAGAAATGTTATTACCAACCAGCGTTTTAGCTTGAAAGTCGAGCAAAATGTCTTTAATTTTGTTGGCAATACAGTGCCTCAAGTTATTGTCGGTTCGGCGACGCTAGATAACGACATCCAAGGCGGCGACGGCGGCGATGACATTACAGGCGGCAAAGGCAACGACACAATAAAAGGAGGCAAAGGCAAGGACAAAATTAAAGCCGGCGATGGCGATGACGATATCGACGGTGGCGATGACGATGACGATATCGAAGTCGGTAAAGGCAAAAACAAAATTAAAGGAGGCAAAGGCAAGGACAAAATTAAAGCCGGCGATGACGATAACGATATCGACGGCGGCGATGACGATGACGATATCGAAGTCGGTAAAGGCAAAAACAAAATCATCGGCGGCAAAGGCAAGGACAAAATTAAAGCCGGCGATGGCGATAACGATATCGACGGCGGCGATGACGATGACGATATCGAAGTCGGTAAAGGCAAAAACAAAATTAAAGGCGGCAAAGGCAAGGACAAAATTAAAGCCGGCGATGGCGATAACGATATCGACGGCGGCGATGACGATGACGATATCGAAGTCGGTAAAGGCAAAAACAAAATCATCGGCGGCAAAGGCAACGACAAAATTAAAGGCGGCGATGATGATGACGAGATTGACGGCGGCGTAGGAACCAATACTCTAACTGGGGGTGCTGGAAAGGATCGCTTTATTTATCTGGTTTCCCGCCAAGAGATTCAAACAGTTGTAGAAGCTGACTTAATTACTGACTTTAATGTCGATGACGATGTTTTAGAGCTTTCTACGGCTGCTTTTGGTAATCTCAGTGTTTCTAGCTTGACTCGACTGGAAATTACTGCTAATTCTGCAGTTGGCTCGATCGGCAGCGCTAACTTGCTCGACTTTAGTGCGGATATCAGCGTTACCAGCATCGCCACTTTGCAAGCGCGGTTTGCAGCCTTGGGCGGCAACACCGACGCGCCTGTTTTCTGTCAGTTTACAGATGCCGCTACGGGCCGTTCCGTGCTGGTATTTGCTGTTGGGGCGCGCTTTGAAATTGTCACCAGTTTCTCGCTGACATTTAGCCTGCAAGTCAGTAACTTTGTCTTCAGCGGCCCCTCGCTAAATGTTCCTGTCGGTACTGCCGGCGCTGACAATGTTAATTTCGGCACTTATCCTGCCGCCGTTAATTTCGACGGTTTAGGAGGCGACGACAACATTGTCGGCAGCAATTTTAACGATACCATCACCGGTGGCGACGGTAACGATACCATCACCGGCGGCCTCGGTTTGGATGTCTTAAGCGGCGGCAGCGGTGCGGATCTGTTTGTTTACGCGACAACTAAAGAAGGCGGCGATAAAATTGCCGACTTTACTTTTGGGGTTGACAAGTTCCAGTTTGAAGCCAGCGAATTTGGCAATTTGACTACTACTAACTTTGACGGTGTGACGGGTTCAACTCCTGACATTACTGGCAAAGAGTTGGTGATTTTCACCGGCGGAACTTATGCGACGGTGGAAGCTGCACAAGCGTCTGCTTTGGGCAGTTCTACAAGTGCTGGTTTCTTCGCGTTTACGAATGCGTCGAACGAGACTGTGTTGTATTTTGACTCGAACGGCACTTTAGCGGGCGGTTCTACCTTAATTGCGAATTTGGGTACTGCTGCTGGAAGTTTGGGCACGGCGGACTTTGTGTTTACAGGGACGATTAGCAATTCCCCGATCGGTACTACTACCAACTCAGGCAGCGTTGCTGATTTAACTGCTGCTGGGAACACTTTCCCAACCGACTTTAACAATTTCGGTTCTGGTGCTGGCGGTTACAACTTCAGCACTCCTGTGTTGTTTACTGGAGATGCTAGCGCTAACAGCGTCACGGGTACTGAGTTTGCTGACATCCTCACAGGTGGTGGCGGTGCGGATATTCTCACAGGCGGTTCCGGTGCGGATATCTTTGTTTACAATGCTCCCGGTGAAGGCGGCGATACGATTACCGACTTTACCTTTGGGGTTGACAAGTTCCAGTTTGCAGCCAGCGAATTTGGCAATTTGACTACTACTAACTTTGACGGTGTGACGGGTTCAACTCCTGACATTACTGGCAAAGAGTTGGTGATTTTCACCGGCGGAACTTATGCGACGGTGGAAGCTGCACAA
>NZ_JADEXD010000326.1 GCF_015207285.1 Tychonema sp. LEGE 07203
GGCGGGGGTTCCCCTTACCAAGGGGGGGCTACTAGCGGCATGAAAGAAGATGAAGTTATTGCTATTTTGCAGGAACTTCTGGAAATTTTAGATTTTGTACACCAGCAAAATGTGATTCACCGCGATGTAAATCCTCGCAATATTCTGCGCCGAAATCGAGACAATAAGTTAGTGTTAATCGACTTTGGAGCAGTTAAAGAAATTACTACTCAAATTACCAATCCTCAGCCGAAGAATAGCTTGAGTGTGAGCATCGGAACTCCCGGTTATATGCCCAGCGAACAAGCTCACGGCAACCCGAAACTCAGCAGCGATATTTATGCTGCAGGTGCGATCGCCATTCAATGTCTCACGGGCATAACTCCGCACCAAATGGCAAAAGATCCGAATACAGAGGAAATTATTTGGCAGGATAAAGCATCGGTCAGTGAGGAATTTGCTAAGATTTTAGATAAGATGGTGCGGTACGATTTTCGGCAGCGCTATTCGAGTGCGGGCGAAACGCTGGAAGCTATTAAAGAATTGAAAAATTCTTTCAGCGGTACGGTGCCGGTATTGCCTCCGGTTGCTGCTGCGAAAAAGTCGCCTAAACCAGGTAAAAAACTATATTTAAAAATTGGGGCGATCGCCGGTGTGATTGGCATCGCTATTCTCGGATCAATTTATGGTGTAAATACTTTTAATTCTGCTAATGCAACTGATTTGTACAATCGAGGCAATACTCTTTATAATTTAAGCAGATTTGAAGAAGCTCTGGCTGCTTACGATCGAGCAATAACTCTCAGGCCTGACTACGCGGAAGTTTGGCAGGAAAAAGCTAAAACTTTATATGAATTGAAAAAATATCAGGAATCGCAGTCAGCTTACGATCGAGCAATAGAATTAAATCCGGAATATTTGGAAGCTTGGACTGGACGCGGTTATGCTTTGGATAAGTTGCAACAGTCTGAAGGGGCGATCGCATCTTTTGATAACGCTTTAAAAATCCAGCCCGACTATGCAGCAGCGTGGGAAGGAAAAGGCGATGCTTTGTTAGATTCGCAGCGCTACGAAGAGGCGATCGCATCCTACAAAAAAGCCGTAGAATTTCAGCCAAATTTGTATCTAGCCTGGTACAACCGGGGACAAGCTTACCAAAAGTTAAAACAGTTCGATCGCGCCGTAGAATCCTATCAAAAAGCACTTGAAATCAAATTCGACAATTCTGATGCTTGGTACAATTTAGGCAATGTTTTTTTAGAATTGAACAAAAACCAAGAAGCTTTGGAAGCCTACGAAAAAGCCGTGCGGTTTCAGCCAAATTTTTATCAAGCCTGGTACAGTAAAGGCATCGCTTTGCTAAAAATGCGGAGGCATGAAGAAGCGGTAGAAGCTTACGAAAAAGCGGTTAAATTAAAGCCGGATTATTATCAAGCATGGTACAATTTAGGTTGGTCTTACCACGAATTGCACAGGTACGAACAAGCAATTGAGTGTTACAGCAAAGCCTTAGATTTGAATCCGAAAGAATCTCAAGCGTGGTACAATAGAGGCAATGCTCAGTACAATTTGCAGCGGTACGAAGATGCGATCGTCTCTTACAACGAAGCCGTCTATGTCAAGCCGGACTACTCGGAAGCTTGGTACAGCCGCGGCAATGCGCTGGTAGCGGTAAAAAGATACGGAGATGCGATCGCCTCCTATGACAAAGCAATTCGCTACAAACCGGATTACGGAGCCGCAATCGAAGCAAAAAAGCGGGTGGAAAGTCAGCTAGGAATCATCCAACCAGAGCCAAAACAACAACAATAAATTGTTACTTAAGCAGCTATGAATAAATTGCTAACCTGTCTCTTATATACATCTGA
>NZ_JADEXD010000158.1 GCF_015207285.1 Tychonema sp. LEGE 07203
ACGCGAGCCCGTCCTAACTATTTTTGCAAGAAGTCTATTATATCATGCTAGGTTACAAATTTAACAATTTGAGGAAACTGAATCTATAAGACAAGTTAAAGAACCGAGTCGAATTTTGGCGATCGGCTTTAGTATCAACGTTAGAAGTTTAAGGTGGCGGTGGCTCAAATGTAAAGCAAGGCATCTGGCGGTTAAAAATCGCAATTTACGAACCGGCGTCGGCAGGTTTTGTTTGTGTCGGAGCGGTTTCAACCGCCCTGGAAGGCTTAAATAAGGAGAGTTCATGAAATTAGCGATCGCAAAAGAAATAGAAGCAGGCGAACGCCGGGTAGCTTTAGTACCCGACGCTGCAGCCAAATTGGTCAAACAGGGGGTCGAAGTTTTGGTTGAGGCCGGTGCCGGAGCAAAATCCTTTTTCTCGGATCTTGCTTACGAAGAAGCCGGAGCTCGTGTAGTCGCCGATACCGCTACGCTGTGGGGCGAAGCCGATGTCGTCGTCAAAATCGGGAACCTGGAAGAATCAGAAGTTCATCAACTTCGCGAAGGAGGAGTTTTCATCGGATTTTTGAATCCTTTGGGAAATCCTGCTTTGGTACAGCGGTTGGCCGATCGCAAAATAACAGCATTCAGCATGGAAATGATTCCCCGCACCAGCAGGGCTCAAAGCATGGATGCGCTGTCATCTCAGGCTAACGTCGCCGGTTACAAAGCGGTACTGATCGCAGCGGCGGCTTTACCGAAGTATTTTCCGATGCTGACAACAGCGGCGGGTACAATTCGCCCCGCAAAAATATTGGTAATGGGTGTGGGCGTTGCGGGCTTGCAGGCGATCGCCACAGCCCGTCGTTTGGGCGCAGTAGTCGAAGCCTTCGACATCCGCCCGGAAACAAAAGAACAAGTGCAAAGCTTGGGCGCTAAATTTATCGATGTCGAACTTAAGGAAGAAACTGTAGCAGCAGGCGGCTACGCTAAAGAATTATCAGAAGCGGCTAAAGAACATACTCGCCAAGTGCTCACCCAGCACGTCGGTGCTTCCGATGCAGTGATTGCAACCGCTCAAGTTCCCGGTAGAAAAGCCCCGATTTTAGTTACCAGAGAAATGGTTTCTCAAATGAAACCGGGAGCAGTAATTGTTGACCTCGCGGCCGAACAAGGCGGCAATTGCGAGTGTACGGAAGCGGGTAAAGATGTTGAATGGAACGGTGTTAATGTCATCGGCCCGATTAATTTGCCGTCGTCAATGCCTGTTCACGCTAGCGAAACTTACTCGAAGAATGTCTCGGCTTTACTTCAGTTAATGGTGAAAGATCGGGAACTCAACTTAAATTTTGAAGATGATATTATTGCTGGTGCTTGCGTTGCCCGCGACGGCGAAATTAGCAACCAGCGAGTGCGGGATGCTTTGGCGGCTGAGGCTTCCGTAGTCAACAGTCATTAGTCAACAGTCATTAGTCAACAGTCATTAGTCATTGGTTATTAGTGGGGATATGGCTGGTGTCATTAGTGTCAACTTAAATCTAAAACCATTGATAAATCTCGTTTTTAGGCTAGGCCAGATCCCCCTAAATCCCCCGGATAGTCGGGGAACTTTGAATGCTTCTTGTCCCCCCCTTATTAAGGGGGAGTAGGGGGCAAGCTAAGGGGGGATCTGGCCTCGGCAGTAAACAGGAGTCTGTGAATAGGTTTGACCTGATTGGGAAACGGTAAAGCTTTTACAGTTGATAACTAATGACTACTGACTACTGACTACTGACTAATTACCAATTACCCAATTACCAATTGTTATGGCAGAAGGATTGATTGCAGGTTTAGTGGTGTTTACTCTAGCGTCGTTTGTGGGATTTGAAGTTATTAATAAAGTCCCGCCGACGCTGCACACACCTTTGATGTCGGGATCGAATGCGATTTCGGGAATTGCGGTTTTAGGGGCAATTCTGATTTCGGGCCAAGGTAATGTGACTGTGACTTCGATTTTGGGGACGATCGCGATCGCCCTTGCCACAATTAACGTTGTCGCCGGTTTCTTAGTAACCGATCGAATGCTGCAAATGTTCAAGAAAAAAGAGGTTAAAGCGTGAGCGATTTTCTGCCCAGCGGCATTCAACTAGGTTATTTAGTTGCCGCATCTTTGTTTATTATTGGTTTGAAACAGTTGGGATCTCCTGCAACTGCGCGTCAAGGAAATGTGTTAGCTGCGATCGGGATGTTTATTGCGATCGTCGGTACTTTACTCGAAAGGCAAGTCATCAGCTACGAATTGATTGCTGTCGGCATCATCATCGGTTCCATTTTGGGAACAATTATGGCGAAAACCGTCGCCATGACAGATATGCCGCAGATGGTGGGTTTGCTTAACGGTTTCGGGGGCGCGGCTTCTGCACTCGTTGCTGTGGGCGAATTCTGGCGCTATCTCAGCATCCAGCAATCGCCGGCACCTGACACGACGATCGCAATCCTTTTGGGCGTGTTGGTAGGCGGAATTACTTTTACTGGTAGCCTTGTGGCGTTTGCGAAGCTGCAAGAATTGCTGCCGGGTGCGCCGATGACGTTTCCGCTGCAACAGCCGTTTAATGCCATGCTGGCGATCGCACTTTTAGCCGGCAGCGGTTATATGCTGGCGAATCCCGAAAATGTGCCGGTATTCCTGGGTTTGGTGGCGATTTCCAATATTTTGGGAATCATGTTTGTGCTGCCGATTGGCGGCGGCGATATGCCCGTGGTGGTGTCGCTGCTTAACTCTTATTCGGGGATTGCCGCGAGTGTGGCTGGGTTCATTTTGATGAACAATATGCTGATTATCGCTGGGGCTTTGGTGGGCGCGTCGGGGATTATTTTGACGCAAATCATGTGCAAGGCGATGAATCGATCGCTTGGTAGTGTACTGTTTAGCGCCTTTGGTAGCGGTGGCGGTGGTGCTGCGGGTGCTGCTGGGGCTGCTGGTGGGGCGATCGACAAAACTGTTCGCAGCATTAATCTCGAAGAAAGTGCGATGATGTTGGGCTATGCGCGATCGGTTGTAATTATTCCAGGCTACGGAATGGCTGTAGCGCAAGCACAGCACTCGGTACGCGAGTTAGCCGACGGTTTGGAAAAAATGGGTGTTGACGTAAAATACGCGATTCACCCGGTGGCTGGGCGGATGCCGGGGCACATGAATGTGCTGTTGGCGGAAGCAAACGTGCCTTACCCGCAGTTGTACGATATGGACGACATCAATCCTCAGTTTGACGAGACGGATGTTGCTTTGGTAATCGGGGCGAATGATGTGGTGAATCCGGCGGCGCGTCACGATACGGCTAGCCCGATTTACGGGATGCCGATTTTGGAGGTTGATAAAGCCAAACATACGATCGTGATCAAGCGCGGGATGAGTGCTGGTTTTTCCGGTGTTGACAACGAGTTGTTTTACAAGGATAAGACGATGATGTTGTTTGGTAGCGCTAAGGATGTGGTTGCGAAATTGGTTGCTGAGGTGAAGCAGTTGTAGGATTTTGCAACCGCAGATTCAGGCGGATTAACGCGGATTAACGCTGATGATTAAGCCCGGTTTTTTGGATAAGCCGGGTTTTTATTTTGTTTTTCTTGAGACTCGGCGGTTGAAACCGCGTCTACACAAACAAAGTCGGCCTGCGCCGACTCAAGAAAGGAAATTCAACCCGCTCTCGTCGGGTTTTTTTGAAATAGGTATAAAATAGAAATTGATGCTACTAGCAATGGAGTCATCCCCATGACAGCAACAATTCCTACTCAAAATTTGCCAGAAATCATCTACCCAGACAGCGACGGAAAACCCATGTCTGACAACACCAAACAGTTTCAATTAATCGTAAAAATTCAAGGCGGAATCGATGCTTTATTCAAAGACAGCGAAAATGTCTTTGTAGCAGGTGACTTGCTGTGGTATCCCGTAGAAGGAGATAACAAAACTCGCCAAGCACCCGATATTATGGTAGTTTTTGGCAGACCAAAAGGTGACAGAGGTTCCTACCAACAGTGGCTGGAAGATAATATTGCGCCGCAAGTTGTGTTTGAAATCCTCTCCCCCGGCAACCGCATGACAGCAATGTTTAAGCTGTTTAAGTTCTACGAAAATTATGGAGTAGAAGAATATTATGTCTACGATCCAGAGGATAATGAGTTAATTGGTTGGGTGCGAAGTGACGGAGAACTCAACTATATTGAATCAATGGAAGGTTGGGTAAGTCCGCGTTTGGAGACACGTTTTGAAACTGCATCGGGAAACTTGGAAATTTATCGTCCCGACGGACTAAAGTTTTTGTCTTATGTGGAGTTGTCAAGACAAATGGAACAAGAACGACAGGAGAAAGAGTTAGTGCAGCAAAAAGCCGATCGCCTTTCGGAAAAACTCCGAGAAATGGGGATAAATCCAGAGGACATTTGAGATTATAATAGTCCTCGAATCACGGGCGATCGGAAAATGGGTTTTTCACCAAATCTGCGGGCTGTAACGCGCTTATCGTAAAAAACCCGGTTTCTAGGCCCCCATATCTTAATTATGCAAAATCCCCGCCAAATAGCCTTTCTCGCACTCCGCGAAGTCCACCGCCGCGGTGCATTTGCAGATGCCGCCCTCGATCGCGCTTTTCGCAATTCTCAACTAAACGATCTCGACCGCCGTTTAGTTACAGAATTAGTTTTCGGTAGCGTCAGAAGAACTCGATCGCTAGATTTTATCATCGACAAACTAGCCACAAAAAAAGCCTCCCAACAACCGCCCGAACTCCGCACTATTCTACATTTAGGTTTATATCAACTCGAATATCTCAACAATATTCCACCCTCCGCCGCCGTCAATACCACAGTTCAACTAGCAAAAGAAAACGGCTTTTCTGGACTCAGCAGTTTTGTCAACGGCTTGCTGCGACAATACATCCGTTTAACCCCCCCAACCCCCCCTTACCAAGGGGGGGCTAAGAGTCTTTCTAATTCCCCTCAGCCAGAGACTAAAACTACCTCTAACTCCCCCCCTTACCAAGGGGGGGCTAAGAGTCTTCCTAATTCCCCTCAGCCAGAGACTAAAACTACCTCTAACTCCCCCCCTTACCAAGGGGGGGCTGGGGGGGGGTTGAATTCCCTACAATTACCCGAAAACCCAGTCGAACGTCTGGGAATTACCCACAGTTTTCCAGACTGGATTGTCGAATTTTGGCTCGAACAAATAGGCGAAAGTGAAACAGAATTACTCTGCGAATGGTTTAACAAATCCCCCGCAATTGACCTGAGAATAAATCCTTTAAAAAGCTCGATCGACCAAATCGAAACAGCCTTCAAAGCCCGCAACATCTCAACCAGCAGAATCCCCAACTTGCCCCAAGCTTTAAGGCTAAATAGCAGCACCGGTGCAATCCAAAACCTCCCCGGATACAGCGAAGGTTGGTGGACAGTCCAAGACAGCAGCGCTCAATTAGTCACCCATTTACTAGAGCCGCAGCCAGGGGAAATTATCATCGATGCCTGCGCCGCACCGGGAGGGAAAACCACCCACAGCGCCGAATTAATGCAGGATACAGGCACTATTTACGCCTGCGACAAAACTGCAAACAGACTCAAAAAACTCACAGAAAATGCAGGCAGACTTCAGATGAAATCCATCAAAATTAATACCGGAGACAGTCGCCACTTCCCAGAATTTATCAACCTAGCAGACAGAGTTTTATTAGATGCACCTTGTTCCGGCCTCGGAACCCTGCACCGCCGTGCCGATGCCCGCTGGCAACGCACACCCGAAAACATTCAACAACAATCGCAATTGCAATCGGAATTGTTAGCAAATACCGCGACGTTTGTCAAGTCCGGCGGCGTATTAGTTTACGCAACTTGCACGATTCATCCTTTAGAAAACGAACAAGTTGTGCGATCGTTCTTAGACAGCAACCCTCACTGGCAAATCGAACCGCCAACCATAGATTTACCCGTCCAACCATCACCGGAAGGATGGGTGAAAGTTTGGCCTCACAAATATCAAATGGACGGCTTTTTTATGGTGCGGCTAAAGCGAAATTAGATTGTTTTGTAGGGCAAATTTACCAACAATCTCTGCCTCTCATCCAATATCTAGATAGGGCTTGCTGAATATATCGATCGCACTTGACGTGGCGAAAGGTTATTCGATCGCACAATAAAAAAGGACTTATTTTATACTAAGTCCTGGGAAGCTACTAAGCGAGCATTTTCTCAATTTTGTTAAACACTGAACTCAAAAACCTACTTGACAAACTGTCCCATTCTGTGCCAATCTCCTCAGACTGTTCTAGTAGAGGGTTTAGCCTCTCCTCGGAGACTGCAAAGCAGGGGAAACGGTAAAAACCCTGCACCACTTGTTTTTGTTTTAACCGCTAAGGTCAACCAAAATTAACTTTTATCGTCTCAATTACAGCATTGTTCGCCAGTCGCTTTCCAGACACCGTTCTCCTAAGGTTGGCGATTCACAGGTAAAACAGCAAAACACCTGTTCTGGTTAACATTTGTTTGTTATTAATGCTGCATTTTTCTATTGTGTGCGATTTTGAGAAAATGTTAGCTATTGTACAGAATTCTTTACATTTTTGGGGTTTGTTTTGGCACGATCGTATCGATTTGTCGCAATCGCTGTTGAATGCGGTTGAATTCTTTTTCTTCTTCTGTAAGCAAGGTATTCTCGATCGGCGATCGCATATCCCACTGCAATTCTGACAATAACAGCAAACAACCGGCCATAATTATGCCTGTGGTTAGATATTGCCAAGGAGCAACAAAAATTAATAGAGGGATGCCGAATAAATGAGTTAGCCCGATCGCGATAAAAGTGCGCGATCGCAAACCCAAACCAGTCAACAGATACCCGATCGCGCTTAAACCCAACCACAAATCGCACAGGTGCTGCAGCAAACTTCCCCAACCGGTAAAAATGCTGTAATCAGTAATTGCCAAACCAGCGATCGTCAAAATCGCCCAAGAGTAAAGAATCCAGCTAACTCGCTCGACTCTTACCCAAAACAAAGTCAAAACCGCCATGATCGCAGTGCCAATTAGAGTCAAAGTTGACCACATAATCGCCTGAAAGCTCCAACTGATGGGGACAAACTGAGCCGTAAAAAAAATCCCCCCCGTCACCAAGCCCCAAAGCAGAAAAGTTTGGTCGATGCGGGTATAAAATCCTGAAAACAAAGTAAAGTTTCCTATTTGCCAGCGCAGTCGCAACAGGCCTTCTAGATCCTGTACGTCAAGATGTTCCTGTTTGCAGCGGATGAGAGGTTCAGAGGCGTTGAAAAAAGTCATTCGGTGTGAGGGCGAATATTCAGTTTTGCGTATTGTAACAAATGTTAAAGAAGATTTTTAATATTTTTTCTTGTTCTCCGGCTCTGCCTGGGGACGTAGATTTGGAGGCTCTGCCTCCGGCGAGTCTGATACTTGCGAGGTAGAGCCTCTGGTTCCCAGGTTCCCCGGCAGAGCCGGGGAACCTGGGAAGCAGTGATTATTTGTGTTTTTTGTTCAGGGTTTTGGTCAACTGAGTAATCGAGTTGAGCAAAGTTTGGGAAAAGTAAGCCATCGCAAAAATCACGGCTACTGCAACTCCTCCGTACATCAGTAAAGGCATGAAACCTCCTGTTTCAGGCGTTGTTGCCCCATCAGTTGGAGTCGTAGAAATCAGAATGACTTGGTTTGTGCTAAAATCAGACATATAAACTCCTTGGTCTGTACAAAGACCATAGAAATGAGAACTTGACGAGCGTTTGTGGTTGCAGCCAGTCGCTCTCAAAAAAACAAGCGATCGAAAGCGTCTCTAGTAAAAGCTAGGGGCGCTTGTTTGCTTTTCAAGGGCAGTCTAACACTGCTTTTAAAAATATACAACGAAAATAACGTATATATATAAAATATATGGTAATTTAGAGGTATAATCTCTCAAAACCTTGTTTAGCAAGCATTTTCTCCTTCCCGGCTCTGCCTGGGGATGCCCGGAGGCTCTGCCTCCTGTTTTCCTCCGCAACCGACGAGGCAGAGCCTCTAGATATAAGTTCCCAGGCACAGCCGGGGAAACAGTTAAACCCAATAGATATTATGAAAAATACATTTATCTCTCGATTTACTCCTAGCTTGATGGCCCCAGAAACCCTGGAAGCTATCTTAGTACAGCGTCACGCACTGGCCGAACGTTTAGTAGAGCTAATTCGGGTGAGCGCCCTAACAGATAACAAGCATTTTCAACTGCTAATTGGGCCGCGCGGCATTGGCAAAACGCACTTGGTTTCACTGATTTATCATCGCGTTGCTAAGATGGAAGATTTGCAAGATAAATTGCTAATTGCGTGGCTGCAGGAAGAAGAATGGGGGATTGCGTCTTTTTTGGATTTATTGCGGGGAATATTCCGAGCAATTGCTAAAGAATATCCAGAAGTATATCAAGCTGAGTTACATGATGATATTGAAAAGCTTTATGATTTGTCGCCGGAGCAAGCTGAATTTAAGGCCGCAGAATTGCTGAGATACTTTGTTGGCAAGCGGGTGCTGTTGTTGATTGTCGAAAATTTAGAGGACCTGTTTAGCGGCTTGGGGGATTTCGGGCAGAAGCAGTTGAGGGCGTACATTAAAAAATATTCGTTTTTGACAATTTTGGCAACATCACAAAGTTTGTTTGATGGAGTCAAGCTCTCTAATAATCCTTTTTATGATTTTTTTGATTTACATGAATTAGATGAGTTTAAGCTCGATGATGCTGTAACTTTATTAAACCATATTGCCAAGTTAGAAGGAAATAATGATTTAGCATCTTTTATTCAAACTCCCACCGGGCGCAATCGCATTAAAGTTGTGCATTATCTTTCGGGTGGCAGTCCTCGCGTCTATATTGTTTTTTCGGCTTTTCTGATGACTCCTGAATCCCTCGATAAATTGGTAGAACCGTTCATGGAAATGCTGGATAGCCTCACACCATACTATCAGGATCGGATGAAATATCTATCAAATCAGCAGCGAAAGATTGTTGACTTTTTGTGCGATCGAGGTGGTGCTGCACCAGTCAAAGAAATTGCTAAACGCTGTTTTATTGAGCAGCGAACTGTATCTAGCCAACTTAAAGATTTGCGAGATAAGGGTTATGTCAAAACAGAGGAAATTGGACGGGAATCGTGGTATGAATTGCGGGAACCTTTGATGCGTTTTTGTCTGGAGGTAAAGAAGCAGCGAAATCAACCGATTCGATTAATTGTGGATTTTATTCGGGTTTGGTATACGCGGCAAGAGTTGCAGCAGCGATTGGAATTGAGGATGGCGGATGTTGATTTGGCGGAGAAAGAAAGTCATTTTATGTATCGGCATGGTTTGAAACCGATTCCACCTGATGCTGTGATGGAACGAGAATATTATACGCGGGCGCTTGAGGCTATTGAGAATAATGAGGAAGACCCGCGTCTGAAGGCTTATGTTGATGAGATTGAAAATTGTCGCGAACAGAAAGATGATGTTTCGGCTTTAGAATATGCGGAAAAGTTGGTAGAAAGTCGCGGTGAGGCAAGGGATTGGTTGCTAAATGGATTGTGCTTAATTAGTCTGGAACGCTACGATGAAGTTTTAGAATGTTTAGACAAAGCTATTGCAATTGATGCCAACGATCGGTGGGCTTGGGTTTTACGAGGCTATGTACTCGACAAGCTCAAACGTTATGATGAAGCTTTAGTATCTTACGATCGGGCGATCGCAATTGATGCCAATTATCAGTGGGCTTGGCGTATGCGAGGCTATGTACTCAACAACCTCAAACGCTATGATGAAGCTTTAGTATCTTACGATCGGGCGATCGAACTTGATGCCAATTTTCAGTCGGCTTGGGCTGTACGAGGCGATGTACTCAACAATCTTAAGCGCTACGACGAAACATTAGCATCCTTAGATCGAGCGATCGAACTTGGTTCTAAATCTTCATCTGTGTTCTTCAATCGCGCCATTGCCATTCTCGGATTAAATCGTTGGGATGAAGGCATCGCCGCCTTAGACGACGCATTTCAACGCCTCGAACCGGATAATGAAGCCGATTCAGGTGATGCCGAGTTAATTATCAGAAACCTCTTTGCAAACACGCAGGATGTAGGGATATGGAAAAATCGCATCACTAGCCTAATTACTGTTTACAAACAACATAAATATCTCTCAATTTTAGGACAGGGCATTGTGCGAAACATCCCCGCGTTAATGTCAGAAATGGTCAGCGACAAAGCCGCACGCACTTGGTTAGAATTGTGGCAAGAACCAACCAGCAAGTACGAAGAATTCCAAATTCCCATCCGCCTGCTGAATGCGGCTGTCCGCTATAAGGAAACCAAGGGCGACAGACGAGTTTTGCTAGAACTTCCCATAGAAGAACGCAATTTATTAGAACCATTGGTGTCAACAAAACCAGAATAACAGAACCTGGCGATTGGAAATTGCGACTATATAATTGAGGCCCGGCGATTGGAAATTGCGGCTACACAAACTATATAATTGAGACCCGGCGATTGGAAATCGCGACTATATAATTGAGGCCCGGCGATTGGAAATCGCGGCTACACAAACAAAGTCCGGATGGTGCGCGGACTGAAGAAAGGAAATTCAACCCGCGCCGACGGGTTTTGTCTGACAAGATGCGGTTTCAACCGCCGTTTCACCTTAATCTATTAACAGTAACGAAAGATTTTTGTAAAAAACCCGGTTTCTGGGCCTGATGCGTAAGTCCTTACAATTAAATTTCCCATTTATCCCAATATTAGGTAAAATTATTTGGGTGTCTGAGGATAAACTATATGCGCTTAGTTAAATATATTGCGATCGCCATTGTCAATGCTTTCGGTGTCGTCATCGGTATTATTTGGGTTGCTGTGCCCGCAACAGTGGCTCAACCTTCCCTCAACTACCAACTCGCACTCTCAGGGCGACAGTCAGACGGCGACACTCCGCAATCGCTTTCGGAACTCTACAAATTGCGCGATCGCCTCAAAGTAAAATTAGATAACGTCGCGAAAAATCCCGACAGCAGCCTGTTTTCCTCACAATATTGGAACCGCCAGCAATCGGAAAATCTGGCAGAGCAACTCCAAAACACTCAAATTCAGATTCAAATAGAAGAAAGAGCTAAAAATAATTGGGACGATGCTGCTAAAATAGCCGCCCAAGCTGTCGTAGTTGGACGCACTTCTCAAGCTTCTCCTGCTACTTGGGAAGAGTCGCAACGCCTGTGGCAAATGGCGCTCAACCACCTGCGACTCATCCCTCACGGTTCTTTTTTGAGTGAGCGGGCGATCGACAAAACCATCGAATATCAAGGAAACCTCACTGTCGCTACCTACGAATGGCAAGTAGCACGTTCTCAAGAGAAAATTAGAGCCGAGGAAGAACGGGTAAGAGAGCTAGCCAGAAAAGAGCAAGAGAAAAAAGAATTCGCCCGCCGAGAAATAGAGAGAAAAGAACAAGAGAAAAAAGAACTCGCCCGCCAAGAATTAGAAAAACAAGAATTAGCCCGACAAGAATTAATCCGTCAAGAACGAGAAAAACAAGAATTAGCCCGACAAGAATTAATCCGTCAAGAACGAGAAAAACAAGAATTAGCCCGCCAAGAATTAGAAAAACAAGAATTGGAAAAGCAAGAATTAGCCCGCCAAGAATTAGAAAAACAAGAATTGGAAAAGCAGGAATTAGCCCGCCAAGAACTAGCCCGCCAAGAATTAGCCCGCCAAGAATTAGAAAATAATCAGCAAGCAACTCCTCAACCAACTCCTGAGTCAACCGCAACTGCAACTCCCGCCCCTGTGGACCTCGCAGCGTCGCCGACCAACTTCTTCTTTGCGGGAGACACTAACAGAGACGGCGAAATTAATCAACTAGACGAAGCCGGAAAAGAACAATGGTCATTGTCTAGCGGCGCGTTAATTGTGTTTAACGATCCCAAGAACGATCGCACAAAAATAGCCCCTTGGAAACAAACCAAAGTTAGCGTCCCCCGCCGCGCCGCCATGCTTTCTCAAGTTAACTTAACTTTGTCTGAAAACTTCAAAACCTCTCAATTATTTATCACTGCTGATAGCATCGCCAACCCTCATATCAACGTTTTTCAGAAAATAGGCGATGGATGGCAAGCTGTAGATATATCCGGTACAAAACCCATAGTTTTCAGCACGAATATTGTATTAGGTGTCGAAGCAAAACAATTTGCCGATCGCAACTGGAGCGGCAAAGTCAATCTCAAAGCAACTGCCGAAAACAACGGTCAACAAATCGCCGCCGCCACCATCCAAATGGGTGTCAGTCCTTGGATAATACCAGCCAATACCGCACCAGTAACAGAAGTTCAAGTCAGCGACAGAGGGGCCGCCAACAGTGAATTCATCTCGCAACTCAAACAAGCGGTAGAACCCACTGGCGCTCAATTAAAAATTATCCAGGGCGATAATGCTTGGATGCAAGACATTCAGAAAAACGGCTACATTCAACTTCCCGAAAAATCTGATATACGCCAATTGAATGTGGCTCTCAAAAGCAAGGACGAACCCGATCAAAACCAGTCTGACAAATCAACTCAAGAGCGTAACTTGAGAGTTATTAAAATTGGTAATTCTCGCGCTGAAAACCCTGTAAATCAGTGGTCAAATGGCTACGGAAATTTGCAAGTAACGCCGCCGATTCCCGGATACCCAATGGGTCGAGCTTATTACGGAAATTCGGGGAATGCTAGTTTTAATCCAGAGGTACTTGATTTTATTCAAGCTCAAAGAATTCAAGGGCCCCCAGTTGATATTGATACTTCATGGCTTTTGACTCGTCAAGTCGATGAAATTATCAATTTTCTTCCCAGTCAAACTCCCGGAAAATATGTAATGGCGATCGTCAGTCCAGAAGCAGGAGTTAGACTGTTAGAAGAATTGTCAAAAACAGGTTACGGCGATGTTACTATCAATCGCGGTTTGAGCAATGAAACTACTGTCAGCGCTGCTTTGCAAAATCAAGCTTTAATTCAACACAATCTCAATTTGCAAAAGCAGAAAATCAACCCGATTTTAGACAAATTGAAAAGAGAGTTTTCACTGACAGACGACCAAATCGTTCAAGTTCCAGCGATGTTTGGCTACAGCGGTTATGCTTGGTGGCCGAATATGGTCAATTCGGTACCAGTCAACGGCAATTTGTTAGTTTCTAATCCCCGCGGCCCGATGATTGACGGCAGAGATTACACTCAAGAAAGATTGCGCCAACTGCTGCTTCCGGCTGGTGTTAGTGTGAGTTTTCTAAACGATCGCTATTATCAAGAATTGAAAGGAAATGTGCAGTCGGCAACGAATACTGTGAGGAAGCCCGAACTTCAGCCTTTTTGGCAGTCTTTGCCTAATAATTGAGTATTTTGTAGGGCGGGTTCGCCAAAAATCCTAACCAAACACCAACAATCTCATAAACCCGCCCCCACCAAACGATAAATTTACGCCTACATTTTTCTCATCAAAAAGTTTTGATTTATGTTTGCGCTCAATATTTATATTTCAGGGCGCACTCCGAACAAAGACCGGGTTTTTACCGAGATTGATGATTTTGAGCAGGTATTTGACAAAAAACCCGGTTTCTGGTCACTCGCGCGCCCTAGTTTGTACTAAGGACTTTAGTCCTCAGCGCTAGGAATGACGCATCGGTGGTCAGAAACCGGGTTTTTGGAGAAAATACGAGCGTTGCAGTTTACAGATGAGCGAAAAAAACCCGGTTTCTTTGACCTTAATAGGCAAGTCGCGATCGCGTAAAATGTTTAAAAGCAGTATTTGTACAAAAAATTTAGCACCATGAACGACGAACAGGAAAAAAATCAAATTTTGACCCAGCAACCAGAAACAGTTTCCACGGCCAGCGATGAGTTCCCGAATGCAGAAATGGTTAGTGCCAATTCAACAGCAGAACCGACAGAAACTCCCGCTGAAATTGTGGCAAACGAAGATATTGCAACAACAATCAACGAACCAGAAACAATTCCAATCCCCGCAGAATATGCGCCGGAAACCAGTCAACTTGTCAGTGATTCCTATCCCACAACTTACACGGCAATTTCCGAACCGAAACCAGCTCAAAAATGGCAAATATTGGCAGTTTTTCTCAGCGGAATGTTAGTCGGTTCCGTGC
>NZ_JADEXD010000327.1 GCF_015207285.1 Tychonema sp. LEGE 07203
TTGATTGAATTAATCTGGCATTCAGCGAAAGAATATATAGCACATCGACTGTTTAAGTCAGTAGAAGAATTATCGGAATTGCTACATAAATTATTAAATGAAGGAGAAATGGTTATTAAATGGGATCAAAAAATCAAAAATAAAGGCAATGCTATTTTATCCGGTTTAGCTACGTAGCAGCTTATTAGCTTACAAAAACTTGACCTCTGGGTTAGAGAAGCTCAGGCTCAAATCAAAATTTTGGGAAATTTTCGGCAGTCTAACTGGTTATGAACAATTAGATGAACGAAAAAAATTAACTTTGAGTAAAATATCTGAGTTGCTTTTAGTTTTGAAGCATCCGGAATTACCTTTACATAATAACCCGGCAGAATTAGCTGCTAGAACAATCCTGCAGCGACGAAATATTAGTTATGCAACCCAAACTTGTGAAGGAACTAAGGCGATGGATGTTTTCATGTCTCTGGTGGCGACTACCCGCAAATTAGGAATTAGCTTTTTTGAATATATGCACGACCGTATTTCTTACCTGGGAAATATTCCATCTCTAGGGACGATTATTCGTCAACAATCTTCGGTTTATTCTCTGGGTGTGTCCTGGTCTGATTGAAGAAATTCAAAAAAATATAAAGGCTCTGAATTATCGGCCCTTCATTCCTGTAGTAAGTGTCGTATAAACCCACGGTTAATTGTGACTTTAGTGGCTAAAAAAGACTATGACATTCTTGATTTTATGATTAATAATATGTCATATTCTACCATGCTGTGCCTAGATTGTTAACCTTCTTTTTTTACTGTTACCCCGATTTATTGAGCGGATACGTTACAGCTTTACTAAAACCTCTTGCCATTGATAGCACCCATAAACTACAACAAACTACATTGAAATTTGGTCGGATTTAACTGTAGCATATTTTGGGTTCCAGTTAAGATGCGTTTACCCTGGTTATTACTCCCTTCTCATATGCGCTCGCTTGGACTTGATATAACTCGTAAGCTTTCTGAATTCAGTCAAATTAAAAGCTTGAGGATTGAGGACTGGACAGTTACTCTATGAATTGCCCTTCCTCCACCTCTTCAACAACTCCGGCGTCACCAAACCTTGCGGAAAAAATATCGTCCCCAAAACAATCAGCAACCCAAACACAATTAACCGCCCATCCCGCAGAAATTGCGCCAACCAAAGCGGCAATCCCTGAATAGTCGCCATCCCCCTCAAAACCTCCGGCAAAGCAGTAAACACCATCCCACCCAAAACTGCTCCCAAGACCGACTCTGCACCTGCCAAAAAATCATCTATAGGAGATAGAAAATATGGGATATTGAAGCTAGCAAGCTACCTCTGTGAAAAAAATGTAAGGTTTTTTTCGAGAGTAAAACAGGGGCGATATATTCAAAAAGAGGGAGAGGAATTTAAGCACTTAAGCGAGTGTGGTTTAGTACCGGGAACTAGCTTTTATTTGAGGGTAGTTAAAGTCACCAAGCAAAAAGCATTTGGTCAGTTTGATATCGCCGGTTATTGGCGACGCAAGTATCGAGATAGTTGTGAAAATGAAGGCTGGTATTTGCTCACAAATATAAGGAGCTTAAAAAAACTGTATCGGCGTTTAAATGTCGAATTGGTATCAAAACCATGTTTAAAGACTGTAAAACAGTCAGCTACAATTTAGAAAAAAGTCATGCTTGTGATGACCACCTAAATACCTGGGGGGGTGACAAAGAGGTCTACGAGATAGACTGTATAAGGGTTGCGGCCCGCATACCTTGTTGATAAAAGCGGCGTTTATTGGGAGTTAACTTGCGTTTACTGTTCTACCTCGTCAGAATATTG
>NZ_JADEXD010000159.1 GCF_015207285.1 Tychonema sp. LEGE 07203
ATATTGAACACGATTTTAGTGCCTTAAAGCGAGCCAGAATGTATGCTCCTCCTGGCACATCTTTAGATGAACTCATCTGTGCCTACTGCGCTCAATAGTGTCTCTTTTTTATTTGAAATGACTATAATTGTCGATACGGCTATTTGGTCATTAGCGTTGCGCCGGAATTCTCCCGAAATGAATTCTGCTGTGGTGAATCAATTGCGATCGCTCATTGCCAATGGTCGAGTTATAATGCTCGGAAGCCTTCGACAAGAGATATTGTCGGGTGTCCGCACATCGGAACAATTCGATCGTCTCCGCAACACTTTACACGCTTTTCCAGACTAGAATTTGGTTCGCGCAGACTACGAACTCGCTGCTGAGTTTTGTAACACCTGTCGTCGCAGTGGCATCCAAGGTTCAAATACTGATTTTTTGATCTGTGCTGCGGCCCATCGTCGCAGCTATTCCATTTTTACAACCGATCGAGATTTCCACAATTTTCAAGCTCATATTCCTGTCAACCTTCTAGAATTTGAGTAAAAATTGCGATCGCAAAATGTTCATTCTTAATACAGTCTCACCCTTTTAATCATCGGTTTGATGAGAAACAATAATGCGATCGATTTGTTCGCGGTGGCGATCGTAATAACGCCAAGCATTCTCTAAATTGAAACTCGACAAACCCTGATAATTGCGAAGTAACTCAGCCTCATCAGCCCCCTGTTGGTGAAGCGAAACCAGCGTCCAAACAGGAATGCGGGTGTTGCGAATCCGGGCATATCCTCCACAGACTCCAGGCGTACTCTGAATCGCTCTAGCTGAGAGTTTTTCTGGGAAACAAACTCTCTTCAGGTGTCAGCGATTTAATGACTTGAATTAAAGAGTCAACCAACTGAATGTTCATAGCTGGTAATTCAAGGAATATCGAATAGCGATCGCTCAAACTATCAGAGAACTTTATTTCTCACAAAATAAAAAATTCGATCGACCATAGCATCAGCAGCAACGCAGCTTACAACACCTCGATCGTATTCTCAATTTTAAAACTGGTTTCTGACTATCCTTGCGTCCAGGGATGAAAAAGAAGGAACAAAGTATTTTTCCCTTGTTCCTTTTTTTGTTATTTCCCAAACTGTCAATCTACAGCTTGACTTCGATATCTACGCCGGCTGGCAAATCCAGTTTCATCAAAGCGTCAATTGTCTTGGCCGAAGGCTGGTGAATGTCGATAATGCGGCGGTGCGTGCGGGTTTCAAAGTGTTCGCGAGAATCTTTGTCTACGTGGGGCGATCGCAGCAAGCAATAAATCCGCCGTTTTGTCGGTAGGGGAATCGGGCCGATCGCAGTGGCGGCTGTCCGATTTGCTGTATCTACAATCTTTTCGCAGGATGCGTCTAGAATCCGGCGATCGAAAGCTTTGAGGCGGATGCGAATTTTTTGCTGTTGAATTGTTGCCATTTTTGTTTCTTGAATTTTCTAGGTTCAGTTTATTGTTAGTCCAACGTCATTAGTCATTAGTCATTAGTCCAACGTCATTAGTCCAACGTCCAACGTCATTAGTCCAACGTCATTAGTTATTGAACATTGAATCAATAACCACTAACAATTTACCGCTAACAATTGACAACTGACCACTAACAACTGACCACTAACAACTGACCACTAACAACTGACTACTCACTAAAGAGCAGAAAAGCCTATTGAGATTTGGGGGCTTTTCTGCTACTTAGGTTATTAGCGGATACCTACTTGAGGATTTTGGAAACAACGCCGGCGCCGACAGTGCGGCCGCCTTCGCGGATGGCGAAGCGCATTCCTTGTTCGATCGCGATCGGGTGAATCAGTTCCACAGTCATCTTGATCCGGTCGCCGGGCATCACCATTTCAGCCTCAGAACCGTCATCAGCAGTGAACTGCTTGATTGTACCGGTTACGTCAGTTGTGCGGACGTAGAATTGAGGGCGGTAGCCGGAGAAAAAGGGCGTGTGACGACCACCTTCTTCTTTCTTCAAGATGTACACTTCAGATTCAAACTGAGTGTGAGGACTGATGGATTTTGGCTTAGCAATTACCATGCCTCTTTCAATATCAGCCTTCAAAATCCCCCGGAGAAGTAGACCCACGTTGTCGCCGGCCATGCCTTCATCCAAGGACTTGGTGAACATTTCCACACCAGTCACGGTAGTGCTGCGAGTGTCCTTAAGACCGATGATTTCAACTGTTTCGCCGACTTTAACTCTGCCGCGCTCGATCCGACCAGTAGCCACAGTACCGCGACCAGTAATCGAGAATACGTCTTCAACTGCCATCAAGAAAGGCTTGTCTACTTCGCGTTCTGGAGTAGGGATGTAAGCATCTACTTCTTCCATCAGCTTGTAAATCTTGTCAACCCACTCATTGTCGCCCTTGACTGTCTTGGGATTAGCCAGCATCGCTTCGAGAGCTTTCAATCCCGAACCGGTCACGATGGGGATGTCATCGCCAGGAAAATCGTAAGAGCTCAATAGTTCGCGAACTTCCAGTTCTACCAATTCCAGCAATTCAGCGTCATCCACCATGTCTTCCTTGTTCAAGAAAACAACCAGGCTGGGAACGCCAACTTGCTTGGCTAGCAGGATGTGTTCGCGAGTTTGAGGCATGGGGCCGTCTGCCGCTGATACCACTAAGATGCCGCCGTCCATTTGAGCAGCACCGGTGATCATGTTTTTCACATAGTCAGCGTGTCCCGGACAATCTACGTGAGCGTAGTGCCGACCTGTGGTTTCGTATTCTACGTGAGTGGTATTGATCGTAATACCCCGTGCTTTTTCTTCTGGTGCAGCGTCGATCTCGGCGTAGTTCTTAGCCTTTGCTTGACCGAGTGCAGATAGAGTCATCGTAATCGCGGCGGTCAAAGTTGTTTTGCCGTGGTCAACGTGACCGATCGTGCCGATGTTTACGTGGGGTTTGTTCCGTTCAAATTTTGCGCGTGCCATTCTCGATCTGTTCCTTGTTTTTTTTAGCGATTTTAGACTTGAGATTTGAGATTCTAGACTTTGGATTCAATCCAAAATCCAAAATCTAAAATCCAAAAATCATTAGTTCCCTTTGTTCTTAGCGATAATGGCTTCAGCCACATTTCGCGGCACTTCTTCGTAATGGCTGAATTCCATTGTGAAGATGCCTCGACCTTGGGTTTTCGAGCGGATGTCGGTAGCGTAACCAAACATTTCTGCTAGTGGAACCTTGACAGAAACTTTGGCCGTTCCCCGATCCGTCTCTTGACCTTCGATCTGACCCCGACGCGAGTTGAGGTCGCCGATGACGTTCCCGATATAATCTTCGGGAACTTCAACCTCTACCTTCATCATAGGCTCTAGCAGCACTGGCGACGCCTTCATCACAGCTTCTTTGATCGCCATTGAACCGGCGATCTTAAATGCCATTTCTGAGGAGTCTACGTCGTGAAAAGACCCGTCTACCATAGTAGCTTTAAGGTCGATCACGGGATATCCTGCTACAATACCTGATTCGCAGGCTTCTTTCATCCCTTGTTCTGCCGGGCCGATGTACTCTTTGGGTACAGTGCCGCCGACAATTTTGGAGACAAATTCAAAGCCGGTTCCGACTTCGGTGGGTTCTACTTCGATCACGACGTGACCGTACTGACCTTTACCGCCGCTTTGGCGGATAAATTTACCTTCAGCGCGGACGGCCTTGCGGATGGTTTCGCGGTAGGCTACTTGCGGCTGACCCACGTTGGCTTCTACTTTGAATTCCCGCAGCATTCTGTCTACCAGGATTTCCAGGTGCAGTTCGCCCATGCCGGCGATGACTGTCTGGTTGGTTTCTGGGTCAACGTTGACTCGGAAGGTGGGGTCTTCTTCCGAGAGCGACTGGAGGGCTTTGGAGAGCTTCTCCATGTCTTGTTTGGTTTTGGGTTCGACAGCCACGGAGATGACTGGTTCTGGAATAAACAGGGATTCCAGAATCACTGGGGAACCTTCTTCGCAGAGGGTGTCGCCGGTGAAGGTGTCTTTCAAACCCAAGACTGCTCCCAAGTCTCCGGCGCGCAGTTCGTCAACTTCGATGCGATCGTCCGCTTTGAGGACAATTAAGCGAGAAACCCGCTCTTTTTTGTCTTTGGTGGAGTTGAGGACGTAGGTGCCCTTTTTGAGGATACCGGAGTAGACGCGGACGAAGGTCAGGCGGCCGTAGGGGTCTGCCATGATTTTGAATGCCAGGGCTGACAGTGGCGCGCTGTCGTCTGCCGGTCGTTCTGCGGTTTCGCCGTTGGGCAGGATTCCTTGAATTGGGGGAACTTCCAAGGGCGAGGGCAGGTAGTCAATGACTGCATCTAACAACAACTGAACGCCTTTGTTTTTGAATGCCGAACCGCACAGCATGGGGACGATCGTACCTTCGACTGTTCCGCGGCGCAGGGCCGAGCGGATTTCGTCTTGCGTTAGTTCTACGCCTTCGAGGTATTTCTCGGTGAGGGCGTCGCTGGTTTCGGCTACGGATTCGATCAGTTTGGTGCGGTATTCGGCGGCTAGATCCTTTACTTCATCGGGGATTTCTACTTCCTCGATATCTGTGCCGGTGTTGTTGCTGTAGATGTAGGCTTTCATTTTGACTAAATCTACAATTCCCCGGAAGTTTTCTTCGCTGCCGATCGGGATTTGGACTGGTACGGCGTTTGCTCTCATCCGATCGCAAATTTGACCGTGAACTTTGTAGAAGTTTGCACCCATCCGATCCATTTTGTTGACGAACACAATCCGGGGTACTTTGTACCTATCGGCTTGGCGCCAAACTGTTTCGGATTGTGGCTGCACTCCGCCTACCGAGCAGAACACTGCGATCGCTCCGTCGAGCACTCGCATCGAGCGTTCTACTTCGATCGTGAAGTCTACGTGTCCGGGAGTGTCGATGATGTTGATTTTGTAATCTTTCCAACTGGTGGTGATAGCAGCGGCAGTAATCGTGATCCCCCGTTCCCGCTCTTGCTCCATCCAGTCAGTGACTGCTGTTCCCTCGTGCACTTCACCCATTCTGTGAACCATGCCTGAATAGAACAGAATTCTTTCAGTTGTTGTTGTTTTGCCCGCGTCTATGTGGGCGGCGATGCCGATGTTGCGAGTTTTTTCTAGCGGGACGGTACGTGCCACAGCTACCTCCTTGATTTTGTGTTGCTGTTATAATACTATTATACTACACAGAACCCGATCTTGCACTCCCAAGCGACTTACCACATAAAGTATATGGAGCTTATTGTTACATTTTAATATTTTTTGCAACATTATGTTTACAAAAATATTAAGGATGCGACATGGAGGATTCAGAGAGTGCGTAAATTTGGATTTTCCCAGTCTTGAGTTCGCACGCGCGATCGCCACGGAGGCCGGGCAAGCAATCTCAACAACCAAAACTTACACTTGCCAATCCCTCGCCCGATCCTTTCATACCGCACGACTGGCCTGTTCTCCATGCCCGATTTGGCTTAGTACCGATAGTGAGCAAAAGCCTTGTTAGCTTCTGCCATGCGGTGCGTTTCTTCGCGTTTGCGAATAGCGCTGCCTGTTTCGTTGGCTGCATCCATCAGTTCGTTAGCCAGCTTGGCGGCCATCGAGCGACCGGTGCGGGCGCGGGCAAATCTGATCAGCCAGCGCAGGGCGAGGGTGGTTCCGCGATCGGAACGCACTTCCATCGGCACTTGGTAAGTCGCGCCACCTACCCGGCGGGCTTTAACTTCTACCAGGGGTGTAGCGTTTTTGACTGCTTTTTCAAACAAGTCTAAAGGCTCGGCTCCCGTGCGTTCTTGGATGGTTTTCATGGCGTCGTAGACGATGCTGGAGGCTACGGATTTTTTGCCGTGCTGCATGATCCGTCTCACCATCATGCTTACCAACCGGCTGTTGTAGGTTGGATCTGGCGGAACTGGGCGTTTTTGAATGACTGTGCGGCGAGACATAGTTTTATTCGAGATTTTTGATTTTGATTGACATAATTTGGGGTTTTGGACTCAACAAGTTTAGATCGATGACGATCGAACTTATTTTTACTTTCTCACCCGGGCGATCGAGCAAGTCCGTGTTATTTTTTCTCCTTAGGACGCTTTGCTCCGTACTTGGAACGACCTTGCTTGCGGTCTTTAACTCCGGCGGTGTCTAATGTGCCGCGAATGATGTGGTATCTAACTCCGGGCAAATCTTTGATCCGGCCGCCCCGGATCATTACTACCGAGTGTTCTTGCAAGTTGTGACCGATACCCGGAATGTAGGCTGTCACTTCAAAACCAGAGGTCAGCCTTACCCGAGCCACCTTCCGCAGCGCCGAGTTGGGTTTTTTCGGGGTGGTCGTGTACACTCTGGTGCAAACTCCGCGGCGCTGGGGGCAACTTTTGAGAGCTGGCGATTTGGTTTTTTTCTGCGTTTCTTCTCGTGCTGAACGGATGAGTTGCTGAATAGTGGGCATGAGTTACGGCATTTCTAGCTTTTTGCTGAATTTAGTGATTTGGCGGCATCCGCACTGAAAGTCCCTTCCCCTCGCGGGGGACGGGATAAATGAAAATAATTATGGGTAAGTGAGGATACCAGACTCTGTATATTACACCATGAGACTTTTTTTGGCAAGGAATTTGCCCTCAAGGGCGATCGAACTTCCGGCCAACCAAGGAAGTTGGGACGAAAATCTCACCTGCGCCAATGGATGTGTGGCCTACGGTTCTCGATCGAAGCTCAACTGCAATGACTGCAATGAAAGTCGCAGCCACCAGCAAAATTCATGAAAATCGCCTCACCATCTTCCAGAGACGCTTGTCATTCGATTTTCCATTTTTCGATTTGAGATTTACCCCACGGATCGAGCATCGAGCTTGAGGATTTTAAATTTGAGATTTTGGATTGATTCGACAGATAAATCGCATGGCGGGTACCACAGGAGAAATTCGCACGGTCAACTGAGTGGGGGCGATCGCGCATCACAGTCGAGGCCGATCCATATCACATAAACTTATCTAAAATTGCCGGACAATCAGATATGTAGATTGACTTGACCGCAGATGAGAACCAAAGTTGATATTCCCGACCATGCAATTTCCGAACTATACTTAAACATTTGGAAATCCGGCAAGATCGATCGGAGTGTGTTACACCAAATACAACACGCAATCAATTCTGAGACTTAAAAACAATCAGACGATCTAAAAAATGTCTGCAGGCATATCTATGCAGTGCGGCGCGGATGGTTGTCAGTAGTAGACCCAATTGCTTGGGAAAGTTGATATAACTGTCTTTGTGCAAGAACCGATCGCCCACAAAACGTGAAGGAAATTTAAATCTTGAATTAAAAAAAATCCCTAAAATCAAATAAACTAAAACTCAATGCACCGCTCTTGAAAAGCAATATTAAGGTAAAGTGACGGGTATGTTTAATTCCACAGAACTGCTGATCGAGGCTTTCATTGAACAACTTCAAAACGGTTACAGCCGCACTTACGGAGGCTACAAATCAGACTATGCCGACATAATAGCCTGGGTGGGAGCAATGGCATTAGAAAACATCGCCAACAGCGACGCTCTTTATCACAATGTAGAACACGCCATTTGCATTACCCTAGTAGGTCAAGAAATCTTGCGAGGAAAACACATTCGCAAGGGCGGAGTATCCTGCGAAAACTGGCTAGACTACATCATTTCTTTACTTTGTCAAGACATCGGATATGTCAAAGGAGTTTGTAGGCAAGACCAAGAATCAGAAGGACTCTATGCTACCGGAAAAGACGGCATGAGAGTTAAACTTGCTCCCGGTGCCACAGCCGCTAGCCTAGCTGCTTACCGAGTTGACAGAGCCAAACTTTTCATTGACGAGCGATTCGGCAGCCACAAGCTAATTAATGCTGAGGTAATCAAGCATAACATAGAACAAACTCGTTTCTCAGTGCTCGACGGCAATACAAACGAAGATGCAGTGAACTATTCTAGTTTAGTTCGCGGTGCTGACTTGATAGGTCAGCTCAGCAACCCGCAATATTTGCAGAAAATTGGTGCTTTGTTTTACGAATTGGAAGAAAGCGGTGCTACTAAAATTTTGGGCTACCGACATCCGGGCGACTTGCTGCAAAGCTACTCAAAGTTTTACTGGAGCAGCATTTATCCTCACATCAGCGAATCTCTCAGTTACTTGCAATTGACGCAGGAAGGCAAACAGATTGTTGCTAGTTTGTACGCTAACGTATTTCGGATGGAACACCAACGTTGCGATGCTGAGGTTGCTTAATTGCCAGAGAATTCATTAGTCATTAGTCATTAGTCATTAGTCATTGGTCATTAGTCATTTGTTGTTTAGTTAGTATTTGGTTCTAATAACTATAGCGGTTCTCAAGCGTCGTGAAGTATGCCCGGTTTGGCCGGTTTGGCCGGTTTGGCCGACAGCTCCTAATCTTTCGCTTGAAATGCCATAACAACCAATAACTAATAACGCATAAAAAATTACCAATTACCGAAGTGTATTTCATTCAAATCAACTAATTTCCCCCTCAAGTTCCGAATGATATCTGGGACACAGCCAATTGCTAGGCACCATAGAAGGCCACCCCTCCCGCAGCGCTTCCAAACAAACCGCACGCACAGTTAACTGACAGTCTAGCAATTCTACACCAGCTTTTTCAACTTGCTTTCTGCCTATTTTTAAAATAGAGTCGTCGCTAAATTCAAAGGTTTTGTGACACTGAATGCAAACTAGATGGTGGTGGTGGTGCAGTTCCGGCAAATTCAGCTCGTAATGCTTGTGTCCCTCTGCCAATTCTAGTTCCCGCAAAATTCCAATTCTTGACAGTAAATGCAGCGTTCTGTAGACAGTAGACAAACCTATTCTTTCCCCTTGAGTTTGCAAAATATTATATAATTCTTCCGCACTCAAATGATTTCCTTGTCGCAAATTTTGAAACACATTCAAAATAGTTTCTCGCTGGGGAGTCAGGCGACATCCTCTCTGGTTTAGTTCGACTTTGAGTGAGTTACTGCTGTATGTATTCATAACTAATGTATCCCAATAAGTGTTATAAATCCCCCTGAATCGGGGGAAATTTACTAGCTTCTAATTCCGGTTGCTAAAGGTGGAATAGAAGGATTAGTTGTCTGTTTTTCTGCATAATCTTTGTGAGTTCTAGAGCAATGTTGCTGGCAAGAATTGGCAAAACAAGTCTTCGGTTCAAAATCAGTACAGCCGATCGCATCTTCACTACAAGCAGTACACGGCCGTACAGTACACTTGAGACGGTAGTCATTAGTAAAAAACTCGCAATCCGCACAGGGAATTTGGTGCAAGCGCCGGAGTTGATGAACTCCTTCGCGCAGCGCTACCGAAACACTCCACAAAAACATAACCATCACAGTTACGATACAAAAACAGCACATAAAAACAGTCATAGACTAATTTTCTCTCTTGGTACCTACAAATCCAGAACTGATGAACTTTAAGCAAGAAACTTCAACTTTGTTTCTTGCTTATCTTGCTTAAATTGCCTTCAGCTTCTATTAATGCGGGCGCGACCGTGCCAGATGCGATCGGCAAGCGCTGTTACACCCAAGAAAAACTGTGCATTTAGGCGGGCATTACCAACCCAAAACTTAAAATTTGCTTCATCCTTTTCCAAATCGTTAACGCTAGCAATTGTCACGGTTCTTTCCCTCGTAAAATTAATATTTGGGCAATTTTCAACTTGAATCTTGTTGTCCTTAGCATTTTTTCCAGAGTTTTTTGAACTAGGCAAAATTTGAATAAGACTTACGAATCAAGGTTCAGAAACCGGGGTTTTTACGAAAAGACTTGTGGTCATCCGTAGATTCAGTAAAAACCCAGTTTCTTTGGTGGAAGTGAGTCCAGGAGTGTTTAAGTCCTACGGCTCAGGTATGCTTTGACAGAAACTCAGCTATGACTTGAGAAAAAACCGGATTTCTTGAAGGTATTAGTGCCGCAAGTAGCGGACAGAAACCCGGTTATTTAGTTTTTCGCAGTGCGGAATTAATTCCGCACTACAAACCGTTTTTATTTCAGTTCACAACCCCCCGGAAGATTGCATCAATGCCAGCAAAATTGTCTAACAGCAAATAGGCAAGGAATGCTCCGCTGGTACCGCCCATTACCAAACCGCCCCGGAATAAACTCCAATCTTCAGGCGTTTTGTGCCAGTAAAGAACTTTACCTGCTTCAATCTTCCGATTCTCGTAAATCGAGAGGCCCGTTGCCAAAATCAAGACTAATGCTAGAGTTACCAGCAATGCTGCCAGCGGTGCTAAATTTTTGTCTTGCAAAGGAAGCAATACTGCAAAAGCTCCTACTAGGAAATAGCCGTGAGCCAAGCTAACTTCTAATCCCCTGACTATGGGAGACAATCCCTTGCGGTAAATCGGCAAATTCCGCAAACAGGTTACAGTCACGTCGGAAAAACTAACTGCTGTTGCTGCCGCAGGTTGAGCTTGCATCCGATCGGACTTTTCAACGCTGCTGGCAGTTGCCGTTACAAATTCGCCCGATCGAAAATCAAACCCCGCCGCCTTCGTGCGAACGCGCAGCGCGTGCCAGATGTGACCCGAAAGCGCCAAAATCGCTAACACAAAATGGCTTGTCGCCAGCCAAGTCCGCGAAGAAACAACCGCTGCATCCGAGCCGCTCAAACCCACCGGGCCGTAGAAAACCTCTGGATAAACAGTGTCATTTACAGTCACAAAGTAGGCGGCCAAAAAGCCCATGTAAGCCAGAGCGCCCAAACTGTAAGAAAGGTAAGCTTCGCCAGACCAAAACAGCACTCGCTGGGCCCAAGCAAAAGGCTTAGTGAAGATATGCCAGAAACCGCCAAGAATGCAGAGCAAGCCAACATAAACGTGACCGCCGATAACATCTTCTAAGTTGTCAACTGCTGCCATGCCTTCCGGGCCCCGCACTGGTAAAAGGTAGCTAAAAATGCGGGCAGGATTCAGCGTTGGTTCGCTAATTATCCGCACATCAGCAACGTGGGGATCGTAAAGACCGCCCCAAAATAAGGCTTTTGCGACCAACAACCAAGCACCAGTACCTAATAGTAATAGGTGAATGCCGATGATGGTTGTCATTTTGTCTTTGTCTTCCCAGTCGTAGCCGAAGGAACCAAAGAATGTTTTGTTTTGCGGCAATACTTTCGGGCCGAGCAAGGAATGGTAAAGGCCGCCGGCACCGAGAACTGCGGAACTAATTAGATGCACAACTCCGATCGCAAAATAGGGATAGGTATCAACAATTTGACCGCCTGCTCCTACTCCCAAACCCAAACTTGCCAAATGCGGCAGCAGGATTAAACCTTGGTTGTACATCGGCAACTCTGGGTTGAAATTTGACAGTTCAAACAGAGTCATCGCCCCAGCCCAGAGTACAATCAAGCCCGCGTGGGCGACGTGAGCTCCTAAAATTCGTCCTGAAAATTCTGTGAAACGGGCGTTTCCAGCCCACCAACCGTACTCATTTTCTGACTTTTCCGGCTCTGGAATTAAATTCTGATCTGCTATTGCTTGCATTTTCGCTTTCCTCCTGATGCGGTTAACTGGCTGGACTGGCTGCAACTTTATTTCCTTCGGGCTGGATGTCTTCGCGCATGGCTTGCACGACTTTGCCTTTGCGGAAATCAAATCCTGCCGATCGCAAAGCGTGCCAGAAATGGCCTTGTAGAACGAAGAAGGCGAGCCAGAAGTGGGTGTTAGCCAACCAGACGCGGGAGGTCAGCATTCCTTCGCTGTGGAAGTAGGGGAACTGCTCGAAGCCAATTTTTAAAGTTGGCCCGTAGAATTCCTCTGGGTAAGCAATGGTGTTGACTGAAACAAAGTAGGCTGCGATGAAACCCATTAAGGCTAAGGCACCGAGACTGTAGGAAAGGTAAGCTTCTCCCGACCAGATGAACAGGCGTTTTGCCCAATCAAAAGGTTGAGTGCGAATGTGCCAGAGGCCGCCGACAATGCAGAGGATTCCTACCCAGATATGTCCGCCGACAACATCTTCGAGATTGTCAACTGAGGCGAGCCAGTGCGTGCCACCTGCACCGAACAGGTAGCCGAAAATCACGGCGGGATTGAAAGTGGGTTCCGAAATTACGCGCACTTGCCCGATCGTGGTATCATATAAACCACCGAAATACATAGCTTTGGCCACCAACAAGAAGGCACCGACACCAAGCAAAACTAGGTGGATGCCCAAAATGGTGGTCATTTTATCTGCGTCTTCCCACCTGTAGCCGAAGAAAGGAGTTTTTTCTTCGAGGGTGGCGGGCCCTTTGAGGGAATGAAAGATGCCGCCGAAGCCGAGAAAGGCTGAGCTGATGAGGTGAATTACACCAATCTGAAAGTACGGATAAGTATCGACAATTTTGCCTCCGGCACCAACTCCAAAGCCGAGTCGGGCTAGGTTTGGCAGCAGGATTAAGCCTTGTTCGTACATGGGAAATTCTGGGTTGAAACGGGAAAGCTCAAACAGGGTATAAGCTCCCGCCCAGAGGACGATGAGGCCTGCTTGGGCGACGTGAGCGCCTAGCAAACGACCGGAAAGGTTGATTAAGCGGGCGTTGCCGGCCCACCAGGGAAAGGTTTCTCCTTCGGCTGGGAAGGATTTTTTTGCCATGCTTGTCACGGGGCGATTTACCTCTTGTGAAAGATGTCAGTTGAGTTTTAAGCGCTTGCGGCTTATTGATATAGATAATCAACAATTTTAGAAGTTTCGTCAAGGGTTATTTGATAAAGTTTTTCACTTATTTTCGTTAAGATATGTAACGAAACGGTATAATACATCCTTAAATCAAGTCTGTAACTGGTTTCTAAGCTCGATAGCAATTTTGCCCGTGATTCGCAAAAATAAAAATTAGAGCGAATTTGAAAAAGTTATTGACAAATAGTTTTACTAAGGCTATTGTTGTTTAAGTAGCTATCTAATCCTCTCGGAAAAGACAAGGTGGCAAAAGAAATCCGGTACTTTCTTCTGGGCAAGCTTTGATAAAAGTGGGACTAAAAGATGGTGCGGGATTGTTTTTTTCTGAATCGAGAGAGTTAATGGCTATTTCTTGGCATATTCATCTCAAACTCCAAACCACAAAGCCTGAGAGCAAACGCTCTCAGGCTTTTCTATCGAAATTTTTAACTGCTTGTGGCATCTGGCGCGCCCGTTCAAGCTGAGGATTTGCTTTCCTCGGCTACTTGCTCGTTGCTGGGCAACTCCAGGCAGTAACCGGCCCCGTATACGGTTTTGATGTACCGAGGGTGGCGGGGATCGGGTTCCATCTTGGTTCTCAGGTGTCTGATGTGTACGCGAATGGTTTCGATGTCGTCGTCTGGGTCGTAGCCCCAGACTTCTTTGAGAATTTCGCTGGGAGAGACTGTTTGACCGTGGCGCTGCAGCAAGCAGTGCAGCAACTCGAACTCTAGGTGAGTCAGTTTGACGGTATTAACGTACCAAACAGCTTCAAACCTTTCGGGGACGAGGGTCAGCGGGCCGTAATTCAGGATTTCCGAGTGTTTGGCTGCTTGGGGGATGCGGTCTGTGCGCCTCAGCAGGGCTCGCACTCGCGCCAGCATTTCTTCTAGTTCAAAGGGTTTGGTCAGGTAGTCGTCGGCGCCGGAGTTGAAGCCTTCTACTTTGTCTTGAGTTTGGCTTAAGGCTGTCAACATCAAGACGGGTATGTCTGAGGTGCGATCGTCCCTCCGCAAGCGCTGGCATACTGTGAATCCGTCTACTCTAGGCAGCATCAGGTCTAGGACGATCAGATCCGGCAGCAGTTGTATTGCCAGCGCCTGACCTTTGATGCCGTCTTCTGCGTGGGTTACTTCGTACCCAGCCATTTCTAGGTTGATGGCTACGAGTTCGGCGATCGCCGCGTCATCATCAATAACAAGTATCCGAGGCATCATTATTTATCTCATCGCTAACCAGATGGGGGAGGCTACAGCCTTCTGGGGGTTCCAAGTAACTTTAACGAACAATTTACTAATTTTAAGCTTCATTAAGGATTATAAGGTTTATTAAGAACTTTTTGAGCTGTGTAAATATTGTTGTACTAATTATAAGCGCAAAGGGAGTCTATCAGAAAGCGCGATCGCCAAAAATCTGACCCTGTCTCTTATACACT
>NZ_JADEXD010000160.1 GCF_015207285.1 Tychonema sp. LEGE 07203
AGAGACAGCTCTTGCCCGTCCTAACTATTTTTGCAAGAAGTCTAAACTATTTTTATACCATTTCTCTAAAATCGTGCAATACTCTCCGACCCCCCCTAGCCCCCCCTTAGCAAGGGGGGGGACAAGAATACTGTTGCATTATTTTTGGAAATTGGTATTACTGTTGGTAATCGACCGGACACGATCTAAAAAGCCGATCTGTCTCGCTCTGCCGGGAGCGAAGATTTATGCAAAAAGTCTTTTGTATAACGGCAATAGTGGCTGTTTCCAAAAGTTAAATTTGGCACAGGTTATTAGTTGTTAATTTCAAAATATCCTGCCATTCTTCCTCGGAAAGCGGCTGCACTTCCAAATCAATCTCAAAACAGCGACAAGCCGCCGCGCTCAAAATATCAATGACAGTTGCAATCAAATCATCTCCTGTTTGAGATAGAGGTAATTTCACAGGAATTAATTTTTCGTCAAAAACTCGATCGAACAAACTAACATCCGGTTGCAAACGCATCGAACCGTGCTGCAAAATAGCATCGCCCCGGCGCAGTTGCGCGCTACCAATTAACTTGCAACCATCAGCCGTAACTAAATCAGCACCCGTCGCAGTACCAAAACAATTCGGATTGTGAATGTAACCCCGTTTAGCTTCCCCGTAGTGCAAGTCTAAACCCATCGCCCTCCAACCCTCAATCAAAAACTCGCACATAGTCTGATAAGCTTTCAGGCGACTGCTGCCAAATTCCGACGCTACCACTGCATAAGTTAAATCACCTTGGTGGAGCACGGCGCGCCCGCCGCTGGGCCTCCTCACCAATTCTACAGGCATTCCCTGCCAAGATAGCTGCTGCCAAAACTCCGGCCAGCGCTGCTGGTGGTAGCCCAAGGAAATCGCTGCGGGTTGCCAGGTGTAAAATCGCAGAGTTGGCGGATGTTTCTGGGCTAGATGCTGTTGCAGCAGCCATTTGTCGATCGCCATCTGCAACATCCCAGACGCTGACAGCAGCGGAATTAAACGCCAAACAGAATTAGCCATCAGTGCCTGCTCCTGAGTTTATAGTCAATATTCGCAGAATGTTTTAAACTTAATAACAGTTTTTGGGCCTGTCTTCAAAGTTGGTGTAAGTTTCAAGCCCGTAGGTGCTTGAGAAATAAATAGCAAAATTAATCGCAGAACCATGAGCAACAGTGTAATTGTCATTAACGACGAAAAGTTTGAAACAGAAGTGCTGAAAGCTGAGCAACCAGTGCTTGCCTATTTTTGGGCGAGTTGGTGCGGGCCTTGCAAACTGATCGCGCCTTCGATAGACTGGGTAGCGGCAAACTACAGCGACCTGAAAGTGGTTAAGATGGAAATTGACCCCAATCCTAATACTGTCAAGCAGTATAAAGTCGAAGGAGTCCCAGCACTCAGACTGTTTAAAAATGGCGAAGTAGTGCTTTCCCACGAGGGAGCTATTACCAAACAAACTTTGCTCGGTTTGCTCGAAGGTCACTTATAAAGTTGGGAAAAGATTCGGGAGTTGCCAACTCCCAACTCACAACTATAGCAAGCACAAATGTTTTTTGAACATCTCGATTTTTTCCTCAATACTCCTCTCAAACTCAGCGCCCTCTGCGCTCTCTGTGGTAAGTCAAAAAAACCTTTTTCGCAAGCAAATTAAAATGCGATTTCAACAAATAGAATAGTTAAAAAATTATAAAAATATTCAATAATATCCTCAATAATGCACAAAAAACATGAAATTTGCCAAACGTTTAGACTCCCTGCAATTTAATGTATTTGCCGATATGGATCGGGCAAAATCTCTCGCTAGAGCAGCGGGAAAAAATGTGATAGATTTGTCTCTGGGTTCTTCGGATTTGCCTGCGGCGGCGCACATTACAGATGCGATCGCCCATTCTTTGTCTGACTCGAAAACTCACGGTTATTTGCTGTTTAACGGGACGCGAAACTTCCGGGAAGCAGTAGCTGACTGGTACGAACAAAAATTTGGGATTTCAGTCAATCCAGAAACAGAAGTGCTGCCGTTAATTGGCTCCCAAGAAGGCACGGCGCATATGCCTTTAGCTGTACTCAACCCCGGAGATTTTGCTTTGCTGCTCGATCCGGGTTATCCTTCCCACGCGGGCGGCGTGTATTTGGCAGGCGGTCAAATTTATCCGATGCCAATATTAGCAGAAAATCAGTTTTTGCCGGTTTTTGAAGATATTCCGATGCCCGTGCTGGCTCAGTCGAAGATGATGGTTTTGAGCTATCCTCACAATCCTACAAGTGCGATCGCCCCGCTGGCTTTTTTTGAGAAAGCCGTGACTTTTTGTCGGCAACACGATCTCGTCTTAGTGCACGATTTCCCCTATGTGGATTTGGTGTTTGACGGTGCTGTAGGGGCGGTGCCGCCGCAGGAGAGGGAGGAAAACCGAAAATTGATGGCACCGTCAATTTTTCAAGCCGATCGAGATAAGAGTGTGGCGATCGAGTTTTTTACACTCTCTAAATCCTACAGTATGGGAGGTTTTCGAGTCGGATACGCGATCGGCAACTCCCAATTAATTGCAGCCCTGCGACAAGTAAAAGCCGCAGTGGACTTCAACCAATACGCAGGGATTTTGAACGGAGCGATCTCCGCATTAACAGGCCCCCAAGATACCGTCAGAAGCAGTGTAGAAACCTTCAGAAAACGGCGGGATGCCTTTGTAAGCGCCCTACAAAACATCGGCTGGGAAGTTCCCGTACCCCCCGCCACCATGTACGTCTGGGCGAAACTGCCGCAACCTTGGGCCTCTGATTCCGTGAAATTTTGCACTCAGCTAGTAGAGAGTACAGGAGTCGCAGCTTCCCCCGGTGCCGGTTTCGGGAAATCAGGAGAAGGCTACGTGCGATTTGCCTTAGTCGAGCCGCCAGAAATTTTAACAGCAGCAGTCAGTAAAATTGCGGAATTTATCAATTAGACTGGCATTGCATTCAATCGCTCTCAACTGTGGAAATTATCTGCTCGATGGACGGTTTCTCTGCGTGTATCTGCGGTAAAAAAAGAAAATTTCTCACCGCAGATGACAAGGGATTGACGCAAATTTACGCAGATATCGAGCTAAACTCTTGCCATCTCTACCTAAAGAAATAGATATTTGCACGGAATATATGTCAAAATCTATGTTTAGAAATGTTAACGCGAGACATCTTTGGAATTGACAGTTCCGCTGACCCACTCTAAAAATTCTTGAAATGAATTCTGTCGGGGCAAGGATTGTTCCGTAGCTGCGATCGCGCATCCCAAAAATACCGCGCTTCCCAAAATCGCCACCAGCGGAAAATGCTTGCCCAGCCCAAAGTCGCGCTGAAGGCGAGCTAGCGGCCTGCTCTGGCGCCTGAGCATTTTTCCCACCGTCAGTTGTTTGATACTAAAAGGATCGCGGACAAAATGACCGCTCCAGCTAATTACCATATGGGAATGGCAGTGGGGACAAGTAAAAAGTCCGCTGACCATTCCCACGGGACCCAGGACGCTGGAACGGTTGCAAATCGGGCAAGTGACAGAATGAGTGTTATAAGTGGGAGCGTTCATAACTGTTTTTCTGGAGTAAAAAAAACAACAACCAATTGAGAGCTTGTGTAACGCCAAAGGCATAAACCTTTGCAGGCACTTTATCCTTAATTCCTAGTTTACAGCGGCGATCGGGTCGATCGGAGCTCACTGCTTGAAAAAACCTTCAAATTGCCAATGCCGCAACGAGTGCAAGTCGGCAGCACAGGTGAGATTGTATTGCAGCGGAGTCAGGCTTATTCTGTTGTCGCGAATAGCTTGTACGTCTGTAGGAATATCATGAGGCACCGACGGATCGGCGGTTTCTTCCACATCTTCTAACAATTCCCCAGCCAGCCAATAATAAGTTTTGCCGCGCGGATCTGTGCGCTTTTGAAATATGTCGAAATAGCGGCGAATGCCTTGACGGGCGATCGTCACTCCGGTAATTTCTGCTTGTGTCACCGCCGGTATGTTGACATTTAACAGCGTCGGTTTGAGCATTGGCTGTTTTTCCAACTGTCCCAGCAAGGTGACAGCAAAATCCACCGCCGGCCCAAATTCCTGCGAAGTATAGCTGGCGAGGCTGAAAGCAATGCTGGGAATGCCTTCCATAATTCCTTCCATTGCTGCCGAAACCGTACCAGAACAGATGATGTCCGTACCTAAATTCGGCCCGTGGTTGACACCGGAAAGTACAAAATCCGGCGGTTTGTCAAGTAAAGCCCACAAACCTAATTTCACGCAGTCGGCGGGAGTGCCCGAACAAGCCCAAGCTTTGACGGTGGGGTCAAAAACAGATTCGATAATTTCGGCGCGGATGGGTTGGTGCATGGTGAGGCCGTGGCCCGTAGCGGAGCGCTCTCTGTCGGGACAAACTACGCTCACTTCGTGACCGTTGCAGGCTAGAGCGTTGGCGAGGCTGCGGATGCCTTGGGCAAAGATGCCGTCGTCGTTGCTAATTAAAAGTTTCATTGAAATTTTTTACAGGCCTGAGAACAATCTTAAACTAGATTCAAGTAGGGCGGTCGATCGACCTTTCAACATCAATTCTGCCGGCAATGGTTTAACGGGACGATCGCAAAAACAGAGACGAAAAAGTATTCAAATTCTTCTGATTCACCTCGAAGCAAGAGCCGCGCCAAGACTCCTGCTGGCGCTGGTGGTGGCCGTTCAACAGTTGACAGCAAACAGCTTGCCTGTTGACAGTCGATCGAAGGACTTACGCGCCAGAGGATTGCGGGCGACGGAAATTAATTTTTCTATTCTCCCTACAAGCAATTTAATTAACAGTAAAATCCCGATCGTTCAAAGGCTTGCTGTGTATCTCTTTTTTCTTCTTTTTACCCTCCGGGCGACTTGCTATAAGAGCGAAGCCGAAGGGAACCCAAGCGAGCCTTCTTTTTACCCTGAACGAAATCGAAGGGCCTTCTACCTTCTACCTTCTACCTTCTTCTTAACGCCTGTTGCATCTATCAACTAAAACCGTTGATTGCACTTACTGTACAGGACTACCCAAAAAACTAATTTTATTATATGTTGACATTAAAAGGGCGGGCCCGAAAGCCCGCCCACAAGAACGATCGACTAGCGATTAGTAATCGAAGTCGCCGCCGCCCATGCCGCCGCCAGCGCCAGCAGGAGCGCCATCCTTCGGCTCAGGCTTGTCAACAACGATGCACTCGGTTGTCAGCACCATGCCAGCAATCGATGCGGCATTTTGCAGGGCAGAACGAGTTACCTTCGCGGGGTCAACGATACCAGCTTCAAACATATCGACAAACTCATTTGTCGCTGCGTTGAAACCGACGTTAAAAGGCTTTTCTTTGACGCGCTCAGCAATGACAGCGCCGTTCAAACCAGCGTTTTCAGCAATCCGCTTTAGGGGAGCAGCCAGAGCTCGTGCCACAATCAAAGCACCGGTCAATTCTTCGCCCTTGAGATTGCTATTAGCCCACTCTTCCAATTGAGGAGTCAGGTGAGCCAAAGTTGTACCGCCGCCGGGGACAATGCCTTCTTCGACAGCAGCTTTGGTGGCGTTGATGGCATCTTCCAAACGCAGTTTGCGATCCTTCATTTCTGTTTCGGTAGCCGCGCCGACTTTGATGACTGCGACGCCGCCGGCCAATTTAGCCAAACGTTCTTGCAGCTTTTCTTTGTCGTAGGAAGATTCGGTTTCGTCCATTTGACGGCGAATTTGTTCGCAGCGGGACTTGACGGCGGCTTCGTTACCTTCGGCAACAATTGTGGTGCTGTCTTTGGTGATGGTGATGCGGCGGGATTTGCCCAGCATATCCAGCTTGGTGCTTTCGAGTTTCAAACCTGCGTCTTCGGTAATCAGTTGACCGCCGGTCAGGACTGCGATATCTTCTAACATGGCTTTGCGCCGATCGCCAAAACCTGGTGCTTTGACAGCAGTCACGTTGAGTACGCCGCGCAGCTTGTTGACGACTAGGGTAGCCAAAGCTTCTTTCTCGATGTCTTCAGCAATGATTACCAGCGGGCGGCCCGAACGCGCTACTTGTTCGAGTACGGGTACTAAGTCTTGTACCAAGCCGATTTTCTTGTCTGTCAGCAGGATGAAGGGTTCTTCTAGAATCGCTTCCATCCGTTCGGCGTCGGTGACGAAGTAGGGAGAAATGTAGCCTTTGTCGAAGCGCATCCCTTCGGTGATTTCGAGTTCGGTTGTCATAGACTTCCCTTCTTCGAGGGAAATCACGCCTTCTTTGCCCACTTTGTCCATGGCGCTGGCAATCATTTGCCCGACTTCATCGTCGTTACCTGCGGAGATGGAACCGACTTGAGCGATGGCTTTGGAATCTTCTACTTGTTTGGCGTGTTTGGCAATTTGTTCGACCAAATAGCCGGTTGCTTTGTCAACACCGCGCTTGAGGGCGATCGCATTTGCGCCGGCTGCGACGTTCCGCAGGCCTTCTTTGACCATTGCGTGAGCTAGAACGGTAGCTGTTGTGGTGCCGTCGCCTGCTGCGTCGTTGGTTTTGGAGGCGGCTTGACGGATCAAGGCAACGCCTGTATTTTCTACGTGGTCTTCTAGTTCGATTTCTTTGGCGATGGTAACGCCGTCATTGACGATTTGAGGAGCTCCGAATTTCTTTTCGAGAACTACGTTGCGGCCTTTGGGGCCGAGGGTGACGGCCACTGCTTCGGCCAAAATGTCCATGCCGCGTTCGAGGGCGCGACGTGCATTTTCGTTGTAGATAATACGCTTAGCCATAGTTTTTTGGGATTTTGGTTTGAGATTTTGAAGGGAAGGATTTGGATCGCGGTGAAGTATGTCTGTCATTTGTCCTTTGTCATTAGTTGTTTGGCGGTATTCGCGATCGAACTAATGACTGATGACTAATGACTGATGACTAATTAATTGACGATCGCCAGAATGTCTTTTTCGGCCAACAAGACGTATTCGTCGGTGCCGAGTTTGATGTCGGTGCCGGCATACTTCGAGTAGAGAACTTTGTCGCCGACTTTGACTTCCATTTCAACGCGCTTGCCGTCGTCGTTGCGCTTGCCGGGGCCCACGGCCGCGACTTCGCCTACTTGGGGCTTTTCCTTAGCTGTGTCGGGCAAAAGGATGCCGCCTGCGGTTTTTTCTTCGCTAGCGCTTACTTTTACGAACACGCGCTCGCCTAACGGTTTAACGGTAGAAACACTCAGTGATACTGCTGCCATAAATAAATCTCCAGATTACAGATCCTAGTCAGTTAGCCGTCCGGGGTCGCTATGAAAGCAACTGCCGACTGCTTGCTACTGACATATTAGCACTCTCGACTCCTGAGTGCTAATTTAGCTTTAGTTAGGGGAGATCGCAACTTGTCTGTCTGTACGGGTTCCCGAACCGAGAATGAGGGGGAGAGGGGGGGAGAGGGGGAGAAGATTTTCGATCGATCGATCGTCGAAATATACAATTTAAATGCAGTACAGCTTATGGGAGATTTGGTGATGGGGTGATGAGGTGATGGCTTTCGACGGTCAAAAATTACTGTTGACGAGTGAATATAATGACAGAAAATCAGGATGAATCTTGCAGCCAAGGCTTGAGAGCTTGTGTCAAAAGCCTGGGAATCGATCGCATCGAGCGACATATTTTTATCTGTGCCGACCAAACCGTACCCAAGTGCTGCGATCGAGAAACCAGTCTGGTAGCGTGGAATTACTTAAAAAAACGCTTGCAAGAATTGGGGTTGGACAAGCCAAGTGCCGATCGGCCCAATTGCATTTTTCGGACTAAAGCCAATTGCCTGCGAGTGTGCGCGTCAGGCCCGATTATGGTAGTGTATCCAGACGGAGTGTGGTACCGCGATGTCACGCCCCCCGTCATTGAGAGAATTATTCAGGAACATCTGATCGGACAGCAGGTCGTTGAAGAATACGCTTTTTTAACTCATCCTTTGTCGCAGCCCGATCGGGGAAAACCAAGCATTTAAATGTATGTACCACGGCGTCAAAAAGCACGGCGTTACAAGCAAGGTGCTAAGTTTAAGGCTGTGAAGCTCGGATCGTTGGGGGCATTTGGCGATCGCGAGCAAACAACTGTACTTTCTTTTCCAGTCTCTGGTAGTGTTGCCGATCGCTTGAGTTTTTTCAGGAGGCTGAATATAAAAAGTTCGATCGGGCGACATTTTGCCGAAAAGTTTTTCAGTAGCAGACATCAGGCTGTTTGCCAAACTACACTAGAAATAGTTAAATACGTAAGTAAGGAGTCTTTACATTTTTCTAATTTATAAAGTAACAATTAAAATTGGGGCATCTACTTGCAATTGAACATCTCCAGATTAAATATCTCACGCCAGGCTCTTCGAGCGGATTTATTCCACAAATCAAAGTCCGACAACTCGATCGATCGCAGTTGGCTCAGAAGATAATTTTTGTTAACTTCAGCCGGAGCGTCAGGATTAATCGGGCGATCGTCCGTCATAGGTTTTGGCTTTGTTCCTAGCGGTAAGGCATTTACAAACAAAGTCCGATCGCTGGGAAAGGAAGCGGTAACACCCGCCCCGCTTTCGGCTTAGCGCAACAGCATCACTCGTTTTCGCCATCCGCCGTCAAGGGGGGGCAGGTGTCAGCGGGGGATGAGAACAAACAAGAGTCAAAACAAGAAATTGTGCGGGGTACTGTAGCGGGAACAAACATGAAGGACAATTCAGGAGACCAAAAACGGCTGATGCTGGTTGACGACGACCCAAACTTGATCTTGCTAGTCAAGGATTACTTAGAGTTTCGGGGCTATAACGTCATCACAGCAGAAAACGGCAGACACGCCCTAGAAAAACTCGAAGAAGAAGTCCCGGATTTGATCATCTGCGATGTGATGATGCCGGAAATGGACGGGTACACTTTAGTCAAACACATCAGAGAAGACCCGCGCACGAACTGGATTCCGGTTCTTTTCTTGTCCGCAAAAGGTCAAAGTTCCGATCGAGTAAAAGGCTTGAGCACTGGGGCTGACGTTTATATAGTCAAGCCTTTTGAACCCGAAGAACTGGTAGCTCAAGTAGAATCTTCTCTGAAAGCAGCATCCCGCTTAATTCGCCACTCAACTCCAGGTGTTGACAGCGGCCCAAGAATTAAGGCGCGCCGCAATGTCGAATTGACTCCAACTGAGTTAAAGGTGGTACAGTTGCTAGCGCAGGGTATGGCAAACCGCCAAATCGCAGACGTGATGAATGTTAGCCAGCGGACTATAGAGAGCCACGTCAGCAATATGCTGGGCAAAACAGGTCTGCACAACCGAACAGAATTAGCTCGCTGGGCCCTGGAAAGCAAAAAGGCTTGAGCACTTCTACCCTCAGCGATGAAATTAGGGGAGTAAAAGGTACTGTAATGCCCCGGGCCCATGCCTGCTTGGCAGTAGTTTTAACCCCTATTAACCTGACGCCGCAGCCGACGACTACTAAGCATTGAGTTGTTCGGCGTCAGGTTAGATCGCAAATCCGGTCGATCGCAGGCAAGTAGGGTTCTTTATAACCCTCTGGCGGTAGAGCCGAAAATATGAAATACTGGGGGGATGGAGTTTTCTGAAGTTTAATCTATTGCCTCAGTTAGCTCCATATTGCTAAAGTGTGATATTTAGATTAACTTCTTTCTACAATTATTAGGTCTAAGTTCTATGACAAACTTAATGAACCGCCTTTCTATTTTTGTGGACGGGAACAATATGTTCTACGCTCAACAAAAGAACGGTTGGTTTTTTGATCCTCGCAGGGTGCTCGAATATTTCAAAACATCGCAGCCGAATGTCATCTTGATCAATGCTTTCTGGTATACGGGTTTGAAAGACCCGCAAGATCAAAGGGGATTTCGAGATGCTTTGATCAGTCTGGGTTACACGGTTCGTACTAAAATTCTTAAGGAATATTATGATGATGCTTCGGGCAGATATTCTCAAAAAGCTAATTTAGACATAGAAATTGTGGTTGATATGTTTAATACGGTAGATCAATACGACCAAGTTGTGCTGTTTAGCGGGGATGGGGATTTTGAGCGGGCGATCGAACTACTGCGGTCAAAAAATACTCATATTACTGTGGTATCCACCGAAGGAATGATTGCTAGAGAATTACGAAATGCTACAGATAGGTATATAGACCTGAATGAAATTCGGGAACATATCGAAAAAATGGATTATTAGTCATCAGTCATCAGTCAACAGTCATTAGTTATTAGTCATCAGTTATTAGTTATTAATTATTGACATGATGCGTAATATCGTTTCCGGTTGGATCGGTATTGTTCAAAGAGTCAACAGTTGACAGTTAACAGTCAACAGTCAACAGTCAACAGTCAACAGTCAACAGTCAACAGTCAACTTTTTAGAGCTATGAAAACTCAACCAAGTCAAGACCGGGTGATTATTTTCGATACGACTTTGCGGGACGGAGAACAATCTCCTGGCGCATCTCTGAATGTCGATGAAAAGCTGACGATCGCTCGACAGTTAGCGAGATTGGGCGTGGATGTGATAGAGGCGGGTTTCCCTTTCACCAGCACGGGAGATTTTGAAGCCGTCCAAAAAATAGCGCGATCGGTCGGCACGGAAAATGGGCCGACAATTTGCGGTTTAGCAAGGGCGAGAAAGCCGGATATCAAAACAGCAGCCGAAGCTCTGAAACCGGCCGTAAATTCGCGAATTCATACGTTTCTGGCGACATCTGACATTCACTTGGAATATAAGCTGAAAAAGACGCGGGCAGAAATTCTGGAAATAGTGCCCGAAATGGTGGCCTACGCTAAATCTTTTGTGGATGATGTGGAGTTTTCGCCGGAAGATGCTTGTCGTTCGGAACCGGAGTTTTTGTATCAGGTTCTAGAACGGGCGATCGCAGCGGGTGCGACAACTGTTAATATTCCCGATACTGTCGGCTACACGACTCCGAGCGAATTTGGGGCTTTGATTCGCGGAATTAAGGAAAATGTGCCGAATATCGATCGGGCAATTATTTCAGTTCACGGCCACAATGACTTAGGATTGGCTGTTGCTAACTTTTTGGAAGCCGTAAAAAATGGCGCAAGACAGTTAGAATGCACGATTAACGGGATTGGCGAACGCGCGGGAAATGCGGCTTTGGAAGAATTGGTAATGGCGCTTTACGTGCGGCGGCAATATTTCAATCCGTTCTTGGGCCGGCCAGCAGATTCTGAGGAACCGCTGACAAATATTGACTCGCGCCAAATTTACAAAACATCGCGCTTGGTTTCCAATTTGACGGGGATGTTGGTGCAGCCAAACAAGGCGATTGTGGGAGCAAATGCTTTCGCCCACGAGTCGGGAATTCACCAAGACGGGGTGCTGAAAAATAAGCTGACATACGAGATTATGGATGCTGAGTCGATCGGCTTAACGGAAAATCAAATCGTACTCGGCAAATTATCCGGCCGCCACGCTTTTCACACTCGCTTAAAAGAGTTGGGTTTTGAAATGGCTGACGATGAACTAAACAAAGCTTTTGTCAAATTTAAAGATTTAGCGGACAAGAAAAAAGAGATTACTGATTGGGATTTGGAGGCGATCGCCAACAACGAAGCCCACCAAGCACCGGAAATGTTCCGGTTAGAATTGGTGCAGGTTTCCTGCGGCGACAAATCTCGCCCGACAGCAACCGTCACGGTGCGGAATCCATCGGGAGAAGAATTGACGGATGCGGCGATCGGTACCGGGCCAGTGGATGCGATTTACAGGGCAATTAACCGGGTGGTAAACGTACCGAACGAGTTGATTGAGTTTTCTGTACAATCAGTAACAGCGGGCATAGATGCGATCGGCGAAGTAACAATTCGTCTGCGCCACGAAGGTAAAGTATTTTCCGGTCATTCAGCAAATACCGACATCATAGTCGCCTCCGCAGAAGCATACATCAGCGCCTTAAATCGATTGTACGTGTCATTGCAGCCTGAAAAATCCTCCGAACAGCCAACTGCGATCGCAAATCAAGTTGTTGCACAAGCACAGCGCTGATCAATTTGCAGTCAACCATCTTGCTTAAACCAAACCGCAGGCGAACCCAGAGCGAAGCAGAGCAAACTCAATTAATCTGCGTTAATCCGCGTTCGTCTGCGGTTAAAAATTAAGTTAATTACCGAAAAATAATCATGTAAAAAATGCAAGAAGAAACCTTAAACAAAGAGCGAGAATTCCACGATGCCTGGGCATCAACAATAGATATTGACGGCATTCGAGTCAATGATTATTTTGAAGCTTGTACTGCCCCAGAAAATAGATTTATCCTCAAACAAATAGGCGATATTACCGGAAAACGCCTCTTAGATTTAGGCTGCGGTGCTGGAGAAAACAGCGTTTATTTTGCCAAAAAAGGCGCGCAATGCGTAGCTGCCGACTATTCTCAGGGCATGGTAGATGTGGCCTTAAAATTAGCAGAAAAAAACGGCGTTATCATAGAAGGTTGCACTGTCAATGCAATGGCGCTAGATTTTCCAGATAACAGTTTTGATATTGTTTACGCTTCTAATTTGCTGCACCATTTGCCGGAACCGGAAAAGGCAATTCGCGAAATGCAGCGCGTCCTGAAACCAGGGGGAAAAGCTTGTTTTTGGGATCCGATGAAGCACAATCCGGTGATTAATGTTTACCGCAGAATGGCTACTGAGGTGCGGACTGAGGATGAAAGTCCTTTGGATATTAATATTGTGAATTTTGTCGATTCTTTGTTTTCAAAGACGGCTTACGATACATTTTGGCTGACATCGCTGTGGATTTTTTTGCGCTTTTATTTGATAGAAAAAGTGCATCCGAATCAGGAGCGTTACTGGAAAAAAATTATTATTGAACAAGAGAGATTGAAACCGGAATATTCTAGATTGGAAGGGTTGGATGGGTTTTTAAAGAAGTTGCCTTTGATGAAGCGGTTGGCTTGGAATTTGGCTGTGGTAGCAACGAAGTAATTAAAAGAAGGAAGAAGGAAGAAGGAAGAAGTCATTAGTCATTAGTCATTAGTCATGTTTTGCTGTCGCCCCCCGATCGAACGTCCAACGTCATCAGGAAGAGGGAAGAGGGAAGAAGGAAGAAGGAAGAAGAAGGCTTTAGTGGTAGGGTTCGTCAGTTTTGAGATTCTTGTATCAGCGCCGAAAGTATGATTCTGACGCACCATTTATTGTCGGGTGCGTCAGTTTTGAGATTGTTTGTTTGTCGCAAAAATAATCGTAGCTGGCGCACCATACTTTCAAATATAAAAGAAGTACAATAAGTCTAAGCATTTAATTAAGAGGCTAATTATGCCAGAAACTATTACTGCTGTCTACGAAAACGGGGTTTTGCGTCCCCTCAGTCCTTTGTCTTTCCAAGATGGGGAAACTGTGCAAATCACAATTGTAGCGGAAGTTTCGCCGGAAGAACTCAAGGGCGATCGCGAAAAAGCGATTAAGTTGATGGATGTACGGGGATTGGTGCGTTTGCCAAACAAACAGGGTAAGCTCGATCGAGCAGAATTAATCAAGCGCGCCCAACAGTGGCGCGAATTGATGAAAAAAATGGAACCGCTACCAGGTAAACCTGTCTCAGAAATCGTTATTGAGGATCGCGGCTCGTGGTAAATGCTTATTTTGTCGATACTAGCGCTTTAGTCAAACGGTACGTGCCTGAAATAGGCAGTGACTGGATTTTATCGATTACCGATCCTGCTACAAACAGCGATTTAGTTATTAGCCAGATTACTTGGGTGGAGGTACACAGCGCTTTTGCACGCCGTCTGCGGGATGGAAGTTTGTCTGCGGAGCGCTTTGATTTAATTGTGCAAAAAGTTAGGGAGGATTTTGAAAATGAATACCGAGTCGTAGATGTCGATCGAACTTTGATAGAAACAGCCGCCGAATTGGTGATGCAACATCCGCTGCGGGCTTATGATGCTGTGCAATTAGCGTCTGCTTTGCGGGTTCAATCCCACATTCCGCACCCCAACTGTCACATGGGGTGTGGGTGGACTGAATCTACCCCAACAATGGTGATAACTGCAAGATATATTCAGTATAAATGCTTAAAAAAGTGGCATTCGAGACACGAGTT
>NZ_JADEXD010000161.1 GCF_015207285.1 Tychonema sp. LEGE 07203
GATCCTGACGTTTGTTTAAAAAACTTACGCATGGGGGTCAAGAAACCGGGGTTGTTTGACTTTTATTGAAGGTTTTAAGCAAATATTGTGGTTGAAAAACCCGGTTTCTGGCTACCCGTGCGTCCGAGAGTGGTTTATTCAATTCTGGCTTGGCTGAAGTTAGCACCGGTATAACCCGTTGTCAGCCAAAGAATGGCTCTAGCGCCGTCGCGAACAGCTTTTTCCATCGGTTCGGGGGTTCGCCCAGACGGAACTGTTACAGGCTTAAAACTAATGCCTCTACTGCCGAGCACGATTTCGCCGATGATCTGGGCTCGCCGCATATGATCGTCAGAAGTGATCAGGTACAGGCTTTCAATGCCTCGACCTTTCAATTCATCTACCAGCGTGGTAAAATTTGTTACCGTATCCACCGCTCTGTAGTCTAAGTGCAGGCGATCGGGCTTAATGCCAGCTTCTGAAAATACCCATTCGGCGAACTCTGGATTGCTGCCAGAAGACACCCAAATTGGCAATTGAGGATGCTTCTGAGCAAATTTTGCCGCAAACACCTCTCGCTCCGTAGCCCCACCTAGAACTAACAAAGCTTGGGGTTTCAGAAATTCGCTTTTAAGCTGGAGATAGCCAAACCAACACGCTATCACCAGCCCGACGAGGAACCAAAAACTGCATGAATTCCTCAAACGCTTGTAACGCCGCGTGTTTGAATTGATTCTTAACCACATCTAAACCTATAAAAATTTTGCATAGCTGACAAAGGAACCATAACAAAAAATACCGCACGTACAGCCCACTAACAGGAATTAAAAATTAAAAATTAAAAAAGGGTCAGGGGATTTTAGATTTTAGGTTAAAGAATTGAATCTATAGCTTGTACGGGGCGTAGGTAGGTGAATTCGTTAGCCGATACGCACAGCAAAAGGGCAAAACCAGGTTTTACCCTTGTGTTGTTCGCGGTTATGGATTTTTTAACGGGACTGGCCGGATTCGAACCGGCGACCTAGCGCTTCAGATTTGTGTGAGTTTCCCCACTCTCCGGACTATTCCTTCACCGTAGGCTTGCAGCCTTTAGGTGGTGGCCGTATGTTTAGGAAGTTTTATGGTGTTTTACTTCCTAAAGCCAGTCTCTGCACCTTCTTTATCTAAACTTAGATAAAGCTTGGCTCAAGATTACCGTATCTGCTGCCAGACTTAGGCTTCCTTGAGTTTGACCACATTCACTCCCAGAGTTTCCTCGCAGGGTGCCCGATTCTTCAGGAGGCGCTTGCTCTATCCATCTGAGCCACAGCCCCAGTTGCTGAACCGTTTTGATTATAGCAGTTAATGTCTGTTTTTAATTTTTTATTTGGAATCGTTAGATACCGCCCGTTGCAAGTTTCGCACAGATGCGGGCAAAATTTTCTGCTGCGGTAAGCTTGCCAGCACCGTAACAGGCGCGCTGTCTCCAGGCGGTGACGGGGAGATGTCCGGCGGGAGCATTTTCGCCCCACGAGAGTTCGCTGTAATATTTCCAATTTTCCTTGACTCGCCAGCCGACTCGATCGCACAATTCTGTATATTTCCCCCCAACACTTTCCCAAATCTGATGCTGTACGCTCAACCCAAACCGCCCGCTGCTGTATTGTTGCCAAAGTTGGTCGATCGTGCGAAGGTCTGTAAGAGGAAAGCCGTCAATATCAGCTGCACTCAGCCAGCCTTCATCTTCCCTGACAGCGATTTGCAGTAAAATTTCCCAGGTGTGTTCGTCGGCTTTGCGCCATTTTCCGGTTTCTAACAGCTTTGCAAGTTGTCGGTAGTCCATCCCCACTTCCGAGATAGCCGGAGTTGAGTCAGGTATGGCGCTTATTTTCTCTTCCAGCCGCCCTAAAGTGCTGGCAATGAGTTCGGGGTTTAGTTGTTCGAGACGGTACAAAACCCATTCTAACTGAGATTGAATGTGCGATCGGGCGATCGCACCTTGCTGCAATTCCTGTTGCAACTCGTCAAATCTGGCTGACCAATTTTGTTGATTGCGGGCCGATTCCCACATTTTTTTTGCCCACTGCAATCTAACTTGTTCTTGTTTTAAATAAGTTTTGGAAGGCTTAGCGCGTGGCGGGTAGGGAGTCAAATCCCAGCCACAAATCGAGCAAAATTCGGTTTTTTCTGCTGTATATCGAGTACCGCACACTGGACAGTCAGACATATTGAAGTAAATTCAGTTGCCAAGTAATTATATGATGCAATATGCTCCTAGGAGAATAGACTTGAATTGCATAAATTTTTGATGAATACGAAAACCGCAGATTTATGGCAGATAGGCGCAGATCAACGCAGATAGTTTCAAGAGAGGAAAGCAATTTTTACAATCGTGTTCTAATAAGTCAGCGGTAAGGTTCGTCAGTTTAGTAATTTTTAAAGGTCGCCGAAAATCTCATTCGCTCCGCACCATCTATTCAGGGCGTGCATCAGTTTTGAGATTATCAATTTTTTCAGGAAATATCTTGAGCGGATGCACCCTACTTTTACGTCTTCCATTTCTTCGCAAAAAAAATTATCTTGAATTTATCTGCGTTTATCTGTGTTTGTCTGCCTTAAATCTGCGGTTGCTCTAGCCATCAAACATTTATGAAATAAGTCATCTACAGTTAGTTAAATCAATTTAACAAGGCAAGCGAATAGTAAACAAACTGCCTTTGCCCAACTCAGATTTGATCTCGATCGTGCCGCGGTGAGCTTCGACGATTTGGCGGCAGAGGTGCAGTCCCAAACCCGTGCCGGATTTCTTGTGAGTTCCCGATCCAAACCTTTCAAATAACTTGGTTTGTTGTGCGGGCGAAATGCCAGGGCCAGTGTCTTGAATTTCAATAATTACCCATGCCAGCGGTTGGTTTTTGAAGCTCGTATAGGCTGGTGAATTGGCAGCTTTTAAGCGGACATCGATTGAGCCGCTGTCGGTGAATTTAATCGCATTTCCGATTAAGTTTGTCAGCAAGCGGTGCAGCTCCAGACGATCGCCCGGATACTTCGCAATCGGTGCACTTTCTGCACTTTCTGTCAATTCTAAATTCACCGACAGACTTTTAGCATCGGCTAGGGGAGCGAGTTCTTCGGCTACCTCAGTAATAAGCTCGCGCAAGTCCACGGGAGCGAAACTTAGGGATTTGCCACCTGCTTCGTAGCGGTAGACTTCCAGGAGCATATTTACCAGGGCGATCAGGTTTTTGTTGCTGCGAACCATTGTCCCGAAAGCGTCGCTCATCTGAGGGGAGATTTCTCCCAAAGCTCCCTGCTGCATTAAAGTTAGCATTCGATCGGCAGCTACCAGGGGCGTCCGCAAGTCGTGAGCGAGTCGGGAGACAAAATCTTCGCGCTGGAGGGCGATCGAATTTCGTTCGTCTACGCTGTGTTTTAGCCGCAGGAGCGATCGTACCCTCGCCAGCAGTTCGTCCATTTCCACCGGTTTGCGGATGAAATCGTCTGCTCCCATGTCCAATCCTTGGACTACGCTGGCGCTGTCGTGAGCTGTGATCAGCAAAATCGGGATAAACGGCAATTCCTTGTTTTGTCGGATTCGCTTGGTGACTTCGTAACCGTCCATTCCCGGCATCATTACATCTAGCAGTACCAAATCCGGGGCGGACTTGTCAATTTGGCTCAAGGCAGAAAAGCCGTTCTCGGCCGTGCTAATTTCGTAACCTTCTTCTTCGAGGATTGTCTGCACCAACAAAACATTATCTGGTGCGTCGTCTACCACCAGAATGCGATCGGCTTTTGTGGCATTCGGAACAGATAAATAGTTCATTTAATTGTTGGGCTGGAAATATATACTAACTTTAATTTGGTATCCGATTCATGTTTTCATATTTTTCTATTTGTGAACTCTGTCATAAGGAAGATATTAAAAATTATTCCAATCTTTTTATGTTTCGACGCTTGGATATGATATAATTAACTACTTTGTTGTCATAGTATGTACGCCGTCCCAATCGTCGGGCGGGGGTACTTCCAAATAGCTGAGGGAGCGCTGTAGGTGAACTTCCACAGGTCGATCGCCCGGTCTCATCGCTAAAGCCGCCTCAAAATAACTAATAGCTTGTGGAAAATTTCTAGAAATATAAGCATCCCGACCATTGCTGTAAAGTTCCAAAAACCTTTCAGTTTCGCCGTCAAGGGGTTCGCTACTATTTTGCAGCAGCTCGTAAATTCCCACAGGCTGATTTTTGCCCTTAACTCGCACCTTGTCCAACTCTCGCACCCAAATTCCTTGGCGGCACAAATTGTAGGTAAATTCGCTCAAAATAATATCGCAGCCGTACTCTTTTGTAAGCTGTTCCAAGCGCGAACTCAAATTCACCGCATCGCCGATGACAGTGTAATCCATCCGTTTTTCCGAACCAATATTGCCCGAAACCACTTCTCCCGAACTAATCCCTATGCCGAAACGAAACGGAACTTCCGTGGGGCGAGAATCATTAAACTCTTTCAAACGCCTCCGCATATCTAAAGCCGACTGAACCGCCATCCAACCGTGACTTTCGGGAGGATTCAGCGGTAGCGGCGCACCGAACACGGCCATTAAAGCATCGCCGATAAATTTGTCTAAAGTACCTTCGTAGTGGAAAACGGCCTCCACCATCGTCTCAAAATACTGGTTTAGCACGGATACCACCTCCGATGCTCCCAGATTTTCGGTCAGGGTTGTGTAGCCGCGAATGTCAGAAAATAAAATAGTCACTTCTTTGCGTTCGCCCACCATCAGTGCGCCTTCGCCCAGGGCCATCACTTTATCTACGACTCCAGGAGTCAGATAGCGGTACATCGTATTTTTCATCCGCTTTTCGCGGCTGATGTCTTCGAGTACCACTAAACCGCCGCGCACGCCGCCTTCTGGATTGATCAGCGGGTTAACTGTCAAATTCAAACTGCGTTCAATTAGTTTAATTTGAGATTTCTGGATGGGTAGGGGACAATAAGGGTGATTCCGGGCAGAATTCGGCAGCGAGAATAGAGATTGGGAGTTAGCTAATTCTGCTAGAGCTACTTCTTCGGTCCAGGCACTGTTTTCGCCCCAAGCGTAATATAAATTTGGGTCTGTGCGATCGGGCACGGCCAAAATGTAACTTTCTTCTACTGTTTCTTCTGCTGTTTCTTCTGCTGTTTCTTCTGCTGTTTCTTCTGGGGATGCTGCGGCACAAAAGTTTTTTTCCACCAACAGTCCCAAAGTTAAAGTTTGTTCGGGAACGTAATGTCGGGCAGCATTGTTGAGACTATCTTCGAGTCTAAATTGCAAATTATCGATCGGCACAACTTCCCAAACATAACGATCGGTCAGTTTTTCTTCCCAAATCTGGGGATGGTGTTTGCTTTTAGCTTGATTTGGCGGACAGCCCAACAGTTCCAGCGCTGCTTCGTTAATTGTGACAATTCGGCCCTGTAAATCTGTAGAAATCACTGCATCTGACAGACTTTGCAGCATATCTTTTTGATACTGCTTTTCCACCATCACGTTTTGAAACAGTTGGGAATTTTGCAGCGCCATTCCGGCTTGGGAATTAAACGCTCGCAAAAACTCCTCGTCGGAAGGGGTGAAAGTGCCTTGATTCTTGTTAATTAGCTGAGTTACGCCGATCAGCTCGCCTTTAGCGTTGTACACCGGCATACACAAGACAGTCCGAGTGCGGTATCCGGTTTGCTGGTCTGTAGAGGGGTCAAAGCGGGGATCGTCGTAAGCATCTGTAATATTTAGGGGTTGACCGGTCGAAGCGACGTAGCCGGCAATTCCTTTATTGGCAGGAATGCGAATTTCCATCATCGTTTTGCCGTCGGCCTTGGCGACTTTTGTCCACAGTTCGTTGGTTTCCCGATTTAACAAAAATAGCGTGCTGCGATCGGCCTGCATCAAGTCGCGAGCTTGATCCATCACAGAGCGCAAAGTCGTTTCCAAGTCAAGACTTTGACCCAAAGTCGTGGTGGCTCTCAAAAGTGCGGCTACCCCTCGCTGGTTGCGGGCGACGACGTAGAAAGACTGACAGCTTTCGAGAATAATCCCGATCGAATCTGCAAAAGCTTGAAACTGGTGTTCGTCTTCTTCGTCAAAGGGGACATTGCCAGCTTTATTCAGCAGTCTGACTACAGCTACGGGTTCGTGTTGGCTCTTGCTGCTAAAAATCGGCATGCAGAGGATAGTCTCGATCTCGTAGTCCGGCGGTTCGTCTACTTCGGAATTAAAATGTTCGTGCGATCGAGCGGCAGCGGAATTTACCGATTTTCCGGTACTTGCTACGAAGCCTAAAATGCCTGCATCCATCGGCAAGCGAACTTCTACATCTTCGCCCGTGAGCGGATCGACTGTTTTGTGCCAAAGTTGATTTTTGTTGGAGTCAACCAAAAAAATTGTTGTCCGGTCTGCTTGCAGAATTTGACCAATTTTGACAGTGAAGGCATCTAAGAGTTGCTCTAAGAGAGTTTCGAGTGCTTCATTGTTAATCAGGTCCATCGCCCGGATAAATTGCTGAAATTCTGCCGTGATAAAGTCCAGCAGGCACACTAATTCAGGAACTGGCAGGCTCTTAACCCGGGAGGTCAACGCCCCCATAAAATTGACTTGAGTCAGTGTAGCCAGAACGCTACCAGCATTGGAGAATGTCATGATTAACTGCTTGCTCAGAGGGGTAGACAGACCTGCTGGTCGAGGGTGCTAGATTCTGGGGCGGTGCAAACTATTTAAGTTGTTTGCTGGAAAAGTCGGGACTCGGTTGTCGCTTTGAGGAATCAAAGTTCATTTTTTGGCGCTCGGAACTGCTGTTTGCTGTTTACAAATGCTCGATCGATTTTGTTGGCAACCTTCGATACTGATGAGGGTTCGTCTATTAAAGTTGAACTTGAGTTCGGACAACTGCCAGCCTGACAATTAGCTCCCAGGCTTTCGATCGCGGGCAATGTAGATTTGACGCTACGTGTTCGGCTGTGGCGCACTCTAACTGTTTTAGCGCCCTCGGCGATCGCATCCAGTCTGGTGAATGGCGGTATTTTGCCACGGGCGAAGCATTCCCAACCTACTCATAGTTTAATGGTAAATGCAACAGCAGGATAGCTACAGCAATCAAAGCTGCAAAAAATTTCGATCGGTCTTGGAGAACGCGCGCCTTTTCCCTAGCAACTGACGATCGTCTAGGAGGTATAGTTGTCGGCGGCAAAAAGCACGACAGCTTCTAACATAATAAATAAAACCCAAAAAACCCGGTTTCTGGGAAAATCCTGGCTGATTCCAGAGATATTGAGGTCGTCGAAACCGGGTTTTTTGCCTCGCCTGCACGAGCTTTATAGCATTTAGGCAGCAGACGGCATAGACTGGGCGAATACCACCGATTGATAGTAGCGCCGCAGTTGTGCGGTAGCAGCGCCCCAACCCCAGCGTTCGGCTTCAGAGCGAGCATTTTGGCGCAGGGTTTCCCGTTCTTGGGGATTGGCAAACAAGCGCTGAGTAGCAGCCAGAGCTCCTGCTTCATCACTCGGGTCAAATAAATAGCCGTTAACCCCGTCGGTAACGATATCGGGAATTCCGCCGCTGCGTGCCGCCACTACGGGCGTGCCCGCAGCCATAGCTTCTAGGAGCACCAAGCCCAGGGTTTCGGTGCGGGAGGGAAAAATGAAGGCATCGGCAGATGCGTAAGCAGAGGCTAGTTCTTGCCCCTTGAGGTAGCCGACAAAATTAGTGGGGGTGTCCGCAAAATATTGTTCGAGGGTTTGTCGGTGCGGCCCGTCTCCCACGAGGGCGAGGCGGGCACCGGGAATCGCGGCGAGGACTGGTTTGATCGACTCGATTTCTTTTTCGGCACCGAGGCGGCCGACGTAGAGTAGTAAGGGGCTGTCTGGGTGATTTTCTGACAAGCGCGATCGCATTTCTGGACTTGCCAATTCGGGGACAAACATTTCGGTATCAACGCCCCGCTGCCACAAATCCACCCGATCGATCCCGTGATTTTTCAACTCTTCCACCATAGCTGTAGAAGTGCACAGATTTAATTGGGCTTGATTGTGAGCACCTTTAAGCAATTCCCACAGCAAAGGTTCGAGCATTCCAAAACCGTAATGGTGCAAATATTTAGGCAAATGCGTGTGGTAAGAAGCCAAAATCGGAATATTAAACTTTTTGCCGTAATATATGCCGCCCAACCCCAAAATAGCCGGATTGACAACATGAATAATATCCGGTTGAAACTGCTGTAATTGTTGACCGATCGCCGGAGAAGGAAGTGCCATTTTCAGTTCCGGGTACATCGGCAAAGGCAAACCCTCCACACCGTAAACCCGAGCGCCTTTGTACTCTTTTATCCCGTAATCTGGAGAAAATATCAAAACTTGTTCGCCCGATCGCTGCAAATGATCTACAGTGTGAATCAGGCGCGTGACAATGCCGTCTATTTTCGGCAGGAAAGTTTCAGTGAACAGAGCAATTTTCATAAAACGAAGGAAGAAGGAAGAAGTCATCAGTCATTAGTCATCAGTCATCAGTCATCAGTCATTAGTCATATTTTGCTGTCGCCTCCGAGCTTTCCGTACAACGTCATCAGGAAGAAGTCAAGCGTGAAGAAGGAAGAAAGCTGTAGTTATATAGGTTCTCATAAAGATCGGGTATGCCAAATTCTGCGACTATTCAGTAGGGAGAACACACACAATAGCGAGGGTCTTTACCAGATAGAAACCTCGGAAAGCTTATAGAAACTATCGATTACCAATTCCCGATCGCCCATTACCAGACATACCTCATTTTTTTGAAAAAGGCTATATTCTTTATATATTGTTTAGGAAATCGATATTCCCAGTCTTTGGCAAACATCGGGGTCGGTAACAGGATACACTGTCTCGCGGGGAACAAGTAATTCCGAGCGATCGGCTTTTGTATTGTAGTGAGACTGTTGCTGCACGAATTCGGAAATATCCTGAATATTCACAATCCAATCTCGCGCGTAATTAGCTAAAACACTGCCGCGCAAACCCAGTTGAATTGCCCGCCGTTCTAGTTTGGCACCGCTGGGATGGTGGTCAGGGTCCCATTGCAGCCGCACGGATGAATTTTTAACAGCTTGTTGCCATTGTTTTTCGCTTCCGTACACTTCTGAAACGAAATTAGAATGAACGGCAGATGCTAAAATTTCATCAAAGGCGGAACGCTTCAGCCAAATAGCCAGAATTACTTCTTGTCCGGGTTTTGTTCCCCATCCCGATCGATACATCATCCAGAGAAAGTTCGGCTTAATCCAACTCATGCGGTGCAGACTGAATTCACCGCCAAAATAACCGTGTTCCGCAGCAAAAAGACCGATCGCCGGACGGTAAGCTTGGTAAACTACAACAGTATTATCGTCAAATTGCGCCAGAATGTGACGATTTGTTTTCGGCAATTTACTCGCTTGATTTAAATAGGATTCTGTTAGCAGATTCATCGCCAGTAATTACCAGATATAATTTTTAAATTAACCGCAGAGGACACAGAGGACACAGAGCAACAGAGCCAAAGATAGAGGGAAATCCATTCAGAACTTGTAAGCCCTTCTCTTCCCTTTTTTTCTCTTCCTTAGCGCCCTTTGCGTCTTCGCGGTTCATTAAAAAAACTCTCTCCCGCAACTATAAACCCAAAATTATCTGTGCCAAGAAACCTTCGGCAAAATCTGGTTCTTATCGACGCGGTGCTGATATTTTGTAGCAAAATTCAACAGAGAATCGAGCAGGGAATCTGAGAGATAGTGCGGCTGCAAGCCGAGTTCTAGCAAACTGGTGTTTTTGGCATTGAAATAATGTTCTTCTTTCTCGACTCTGGGATTTGCGATGTTGTTGATTTCTACTTTTAATCCCATTGCCGTGCCTGCTTTTTGCACCAACAAGGCTAACTCGCCGACGCTGAATTGTTCGGTGAATTGGTTGAAAACGCGGAATTCTCCGGCGGCGGCGGGGTTGGCGATTGCTAATTCCACGCAGCGCACTGTATCCCGAATGTCTAAGAAGGTGCGGGTTTGTCCGCCAGCACCGTAAACTGTCAGGGGATGACCGATCGCAGCTTGGATGCAAAATCTGTTCAATGCCGTACCGAATACTCCGTCGTAGTCCAAACGGTTGATCAGCAGTTCGTCCATGCCGGTTTCTTCTGTGAGCACGCCGTAGACTACGCCCTGATTTAAGTCGGTGGCTCTCAAACCCCAGATTTTGCAGGCAAAATGGATGTTGTGGGAGTCGTGGACTTTTGACAGGTGGTAGAAACTGCCCGGTTGTTTGGGATACGGTAGTGTATCCTTGCGACCGTTGTGTTCGATCGTAATGTAGCCTTCTTCAATGTCAATATTCGGCGTGCCGTATTCGCCCATTGTCCCCAGTTTCACCAGGTGACAGTCGGGGAAGTCTTCGCGGATAGCGTACAGCAGGTTGAGTGTCCCGACGACGTTATTGACTTGGGTGAGGACTGTGTGTTCGCGATCGATCATCGAGAAAGGTGCCGAACGCTGTTCGCCAAAATGGACTACAGCCTCTGGTGCAAATTTTCTCATGCTTTTGCTGAGAAAATCGTAGTTGGTGATGTCACCGACGAACAAGTCGATCGACTTGCCCGTTAAATCTTGCCATCGCTGCAGTCGTTGCTGAATCGGCGCGATCGGAGTGAGGGTGTTGCTGCACAGTTCCAGATCCCAGTGCCGCCGCACGAAGCTGTCGAGGATGCCAACTTCGTGACCTTTGTTAGAAAGGTAGAGTGCGGTTGCCCAACCGCAATAGCCATCGCCACCAATAACCAGGACTTTCATAAATCAACGGTGAATCTTGCTTGCCAATACTGCGTTAATGTACCAGGTAATGGTGCATTCTGAACCTTTAATCGAGCGTCTTCGCCCAGAAGACACTTTGTTTTGTGGCATTAAACCTGAATTTCGTCGGCGAAGCTGGCGCGGCGAGTAAATTCAAAGGGGCCCGCCAGGGCTCCCCAGACGTGGGCGTCGGTTTCTGGGTCGCGCCCGCGATCGTGACTGATAAACTTGTCTTGGTCGATCTCGAATTCGCTGTCTAGATAGGTGTTTTTGCCGTTTCTGACCACAGCGCAGCCTTTTCCGGGTTCGACGCACCCTTTGAAGCTGCTGCCCGTCCAGTGCGTGATAAAGGTGCAGCCGGGGAGCAGTTTCAGTTGTTGTGTTTTGATTTCTTGCAGCCGTTGAGGTTCGCGGGATGCGCCGTAAAATTGTGCTTCGTTTTCGATCGCGTAATTTTCGATGTCGATGCGATCGTCCGCCGGGACTAATTTTAACACTCGCACTCGGTACGGGGAGTTGATTTCGATGTCGTAGGCTTGTTCTAGATACAGACTTACTCCGTCCAACAATTCTGCGGGTAACGGTCTCATGCAGACGCGGATGTGGGCGAAAAATGGCGGATTTTCAAAGGCTTGGGCTTGGTTGCTGAAGTCGGCGGCCATCCAGCGGGCGAGGGTGACGATGTCGGTAGAATGAGTCATGTCGATTTGAGATTTGAGATGGGCGATCGGGGGAGTAGAAATTATTTTAGATTAAAGCGAGTCATGTCGATTGGCGATTGGCGATTGGCGATTTGAGATTTCTTGAAAAAATCCTATATCTAAGCCTGCTCGTTTTTTTCGGGAAGCTTTCATTCTCATAAGTATGTCGGTGGGAAGTCACATCTTGCACCATTCGTGTGGAAGCTCTTAAAAACCGGGTTTCTGAACGATAGATATAGGTTGTGATGCTAAAATTGCGGTCAGAAACCCGGTTTTTGCCACAAGTGCAATATCTCTGTGGAAACACAACTATCTTAAGAAATATAAATGAAACTAAAATCCGAATCCCTTCTGCCGAACTGTCTCATCCCAACTACTATTTACGCCGTTCGACTTAGGACTTACCCACTCTGACAAAGAAACATGATTTTTTAGCAAGTAGGTGGGTTGCAACCTGTGTATTTTCGTCCATCTTTCCCGATTTTCCGGGCTTACACAGGTAAGTGCTATATCGGTAAATTAATGAAGCTACAATATCTATATCCCTGCATACTTATCTGTTCAGTCTGCTTGCCTTATAGCGATCGCAAATGTTACAGATAAAATTATTTTGTTCGATAAATTCGCTAATTTAACAAAGCTTAGCAGAGCGTCCGTCGCTAACCAAACTTGGCTATCAATAGCTATTTTCAAGCAAAATATCATCAAGTGTAGTTATAAAAATTATCATAAAAGTTAACTCTGCTGGTGACATATCGTCGATGACTAATACCAAATCCGGGTAACATACCCCTTGACGATTCGGCGGTTGAAACGCCCGAGAGTAAAACAAAGTTAGCCGGCGCAGATTGTTTTATAAAGAATCTCCAAAACCCGGACTTGGTATAATTACCCAAAATCCCAGATTGCCTCATACTCAACAAAAGTAACTTGAATTTATTTCTCGCATTAATTAACCTCTATGAGTTTCGATATCTTATTAATTTTTTCCTTGTTACTGATTGCGTTGGGAGCAGGGTTTATGCTCTTGTCAATCGTCAAAAGTCAAAATATTTTAGATTTACTAAAAAAACAAAGTGGATACCTAGCTTGGAAAATTTTGCGGTTTTTAATGTGTTTTTTTCTAGTTGGATATTGCCTCGCTTTGTTCTTACTTATTAATCAACAGTGGCAATTACTTCCTATTTTGATTGGCTTAGTGTTTTGCCTGGGTTCGCTATTTGTTTTGCTTAACGTTAATATCTATCACTACACATTCCAGCAATTGTTAGCAACACGAGTTAGTCAAGAGGTTTACCGCCAAGCTCAAATCGCCACAGAGACTGCCTTAATTGAGCTACAAAGAACCCAGGCGAAGCTGATTCAGAGCGAAAAAATGTCCAGTCTAGGACAAACAGTGGCAGGTATTGCCCACGAAATTAACAATCCGGTTAGTTTTGTTCACGGCAATCTCAGATATATCGAACAATATACTCAAGTCATGCTGCACTTGATAGAGCTTTATCATCAATATTTGCCTCACCCTCCTACTGAAATTCAAGCTGAACTAGACGCGATCGATCTAGATTTTATCAAACAAGATATGACCAAAATATTACACTCTATGAATGCCGGCACTACCAGAATTAAAAATATTGTATTGTCGCTGCGTAACTTTTCTAGTTTAGATCGAGCTGAGATTAAAGAAGTCGATATTCACGAAGGAATTGACAGCACTTTATTGATTTTAAGCCATCGCTTGAATGCTACTTCCACCCGCCCGCAAATTTCGCTCGTCAAAGACTATGAAGCGCTGCCAAAAGTTGAGTGCAATGCCGGACAATTGAACCAAGCATTTATGAATATTCTTGCCAATGCTATTGATGCGATTGACGAACAAAGTGTTACACAAAACAAAAATCAACTTGCATCAAATTTAGGTGAGATTACTATTCGGACATCTATAGTTAATCAATTTGTTCAAATTGCGATCGCCGATAATGGGTGCGGCATACCAGAATCGATTCAAGGGGAAATATTCAATCCTTTTTTCACCACGAAGCAGATAGGTCAAGGTACAGGAATGGGGCTGTCTATTAGCTATCACATTATTTGCGAACAACATCGCGGTCAGATAAATTGTTTGTCAACTCCCGGAAAACTAACGGAGTTTACAATTTTGATTCCAATCAAAATGTGAGGGTGGGTATGTCGTAATATAGCCTTTCTCAAAAATGTGATATCGGGAGCATCTCAAGGAAAGCAGCCCAGCCCAAAATTGGAGTTTTGAGGCAGGGGGCAGGAGGCAGTTCGGCAGGAGGAAAGAGGAAAAAGGAAGGAGCCAGAAAAAGTGTTTTTAGAACCCATTTGATATCTATTCTGCGTAAATCTCAGAAACCGGGTTTCTCTCTATCTTCCTC
>NZ_JADEXD010000162.1 GCF_015207285.1 Tychonema sp. LEGE 07203
TCCGCCATCTTTGTTACCCGGCCAAAAGCCGCCGCCGCGCTGAGTTGCTGCGGATCTCCGGCATACACCCCAGAAACAAAAGGTTCCACCAACCGCTGCATCACTTCCGTCCCCAGATGGCGGCGGAAAAATTGAGAAACAGTTTCCTCATCACCCTGCTGCGAAAGTCCAGAACCCATTGCCGGCCGGACAAACCCCAAAGCCCCGAACAGCGCCCGCAGTTTCCCCGGAAAACTCAGCAACCCAGACTGAATCATCGCCCCAGGAGTCATCGGCACCGGTTGCAGCTTATTTTGCCAATAAACATAACGCGGCAACTTGCGATCGGCCAAAATCAACTCCTGCTTCAACCCCACATCCACAGCCAACTTCATCAACTCCGGCGTCGGCGAAAAAACTGTTCGAGCCCTCTTCCCAAAGAAACCCTTCCCCCGTAGCCGTTGTAATATTTCCGCCCACACGCCCCTGACTCTCAGCCACTAAAATCGCCCGCGGCGAAGCACTCGCTGCTTCCTTCACCAAAGCGTGCGCCAAACTCAAACCGCTAATCCCCGCACCCACAATCAAAGTATCTAATAGTTCCATGTTTACATATAAAAATATCGCAATTTTTATGTTACACGGCTTTGCACGGCTTGCGTTCTTTGCTGTGGGGAATCGGGAATCGGGAATTGGGAATCGGGAATCGGGAATCGGGAATCGGGAATTGGGAATTGGGAATTGGGAATTTCTCAAGCCTTTTCTCAAACGTTGTGGATTAACATCTCCCCATCTCCCCATCTCCCCATCTCCCCGCCTCCTTCACGGCGACGGAGTTACATTATTGCTGTGCAAGTCTTGAGGAGATTGAAACAGAGTTTCAAGATAAACTCTCGCAGCTTGGCGATAGCTGCGCGAAGCTTCCGGCGTACCGCTATCGGCATTCTGCAACAAAAACAGCGACAGGGAGGCCGAGAATACTCGGTCTAGATCCCATTCGGGGTGAGTTTCCAGATAAGTTTTGAGAGAATCGTGCAGCGTTTCGGGAATTTCGGCAAAAATACTGACTGTCGGGTTCATCATTTTTTTTAGTCTCGCTAATAAATTGAAAACAGAACCCCCTTTCGGCCGGATACAGGTGCAGGCACTGCCGAAATCAGAGCGTTTTTTTAGGTCTGTCGCATCATTGTGCGTATCAAGAGGTGGGTTTGTCAATGTTGCGAAGTATTACAAAGTCCTTTATGTAAAAAAAAGATTTACGCAATAATCAGCCTTGAGGCGCAGTTTTTGTTACACAACTTTATATTTTTGAGGTTTGTATGAGGCATTTGGCAAGAGGTTAACGAAATCCCCAATTCCGCAGCAAGATCCGACCGTGCCGTTAATTTCTGTGGAAAACTTTTTTGAATCTGTGGAAAACCTCAGACTAGCCTGTGGAAACGCTGTGGAATGTTTAGGGAAAAGTCCGAGAAAAAATAAGAATTGCAAAGGGCAGTGGGCAGTGGGCAGTTGTGAGTGGGCAGTTGTAAGTGGGCAGTGGGCAGTGGGCAGTGGGCCTTTATAGCATCTTCGCCTTTAGAGCATTGGGCATTGGTTATTTGTTAGTTGCCACCAATTACTAATGACAACTGACAACAGTCGTACCGCCAACTGACAACCGTCAACCGTCAACCCTGACAGTGTTACCGGAATTGATATAATTCGCTGAGAATTCGCAACTTAAAACTCATAGTTTTTCAGGTTTTTCCGATACTTTACTCGAACACAACATTGATTTCCAGAAATACGGAAACCGACCTGCAAATTTAAATTGGATGTCGCTGTATCCTTCCGATGTTAGTAATTTGGTCAGCGTTTTTACTGAAAAAAATTTAATGTGGCCGTTATCCCAAAGTACGGTAAAATGTTTGTCTAGTTTGCCGGAAATAGCTAAAGCCAGGTTTTTTAAATAGCCGTGATACGGTGTAGAAATAATTAAAATGCCGCCGGGTTTGAGACATTTTTTGGCGGTTTTTGCCAGTTCTTTCGGATAAAGTAAGTGTTCGATTACTTCAACGGCTAAGACAACATCAAATGATTGCAGCATATCGGTATCGGGGAGTTCGTAAATATCGGCTTGGATAAACTGACATTCGGGGAAACTTTGACTGGAGATGGCAATTCCGGGTGCAGAATTGTCAACGCCGACAACTTCGCAGCCGTGCTCTGCGATGACGTGACTGAGGCTGCCGTTGCCGCAGCCGAGATCCAAAACTCGGAGTTTTGTCTGGCGGGTCTCCTGAAGTGTTGCCAGCATTTCTAGAAGGGGAGATATCAAATAAGCGTGATGATATCTGGGGCGGTTGTTTGTGTAATAATACGTATAATTACTAGAGTTTGTTTTCATCGGTTAAGTTATGGAGATTATTGCCGAGACCGCAAAATTGCGGAGGGTGGGTGTGCTGTTGGGGCAAATGTTCGCCGCTTGCGGGCTGTGAAAGTCGATCGGCAACTAGATCGTCGGATTCTTTTTGTTTGACAGGTGAATTTCGGTCGCCGAATCTATCGGATATGCAAAAAAAATCTTTCACAGGGTGGAGAATCTCGAATTACTCATCCGATCGACTTGCACCCGATCGCCCGTTTCCCGAAGGCATTGGGAAACAACAAGTGCGATCGAGCAAGAATTCTTTCCACACACTAGCCGGAAACACAACTTTTTGCCTCTTAGCTTCGGCCCGGCGAGCTGATCCCTGCGATTTTAGCTTTAACCAACTACAGTCTGTCAACCGCCGCGCTTTTTCGGGCGTGAAAAATTTGCCGGAGGCGATCGGGTGCAAGTCGATCGGAAAATTTAGCTGGGAAGTGTGACTCAAATCACAGGCATTTGCCAAACAAATTGCTGAGCATCTTTAAGTCAACACACTTAAAATCGAGATTAATACAGTGGCTTCTATAATTGTGTTTAAATGTTGTTCTGAAGCTGTGTTGTCCCGTCAGCAGATAGCCCGAGACAGATTGGCAATTTCGGTCTGGCTTATTGGACTGTGGTCGCTGTTGAGTCTCGCACTTTAATTTAGAAATGTCCTATGGTTAAGTTAGGTCAATCCTCCTTTCGCCGTATTTTACTGTCGCGGATTTTGTTGCTCAGCGTGCCTGTTTTGCTGGTGGGGGAGTATGTTACCTATCGCAAGGCACGATCGACGCTTCTGGAAACTGCTCGTCAAAACTTGACAGAAAGTGCAGTCAGAAAAGCCGAAACTATTGAACAGTGGGCGAAATCGCTGAAGTCGAATCTAATCGGCGCTGCGGAAAACTCGATGTTGCAGTCTGTAGAGCCCAAGGATTATCAAAAGTTTATCGCGCAGTTAGGGCAGCGGTTGCCAGCGCAGGTTGATTGCTTGCAATTGACTAATTTACAGACAAATCAAGTGATAGCGAGCACTTGCGGGCAGCAGCCGATTCAGTCGCTACCAGCCAATTTTTGGTCGCCAGTGCAGCAGGAGCAAACGCTGCAGGAAGACAAGAGCGTTTATATCAGTTTGTTGTGGCCGAATCTAGGAGAGGGGAAACCAAACGCTAAGAAGGTGGCTTTGGGTGATGAGGATTTTCCAGATGCGGGTAAAGAAGGCCGCGACTCTCAAGTGAGTTTGGTGTTGAGCGCTCCTGTTTACATTCGTCGGGGCAACAGCCGAAAGCTGAGTTATGCTTTGAGCTTGCAGTCGGCTCTGCCCGTGCAAACGAGCGCTCCCAAGGGGTCTCTAGCTGGCTATACGGTGGCGATCGACCAAGATGGGACGATTTTGGCGCACCCGAATATCAACCGCGTGGGACGCAATATCGACGCGGAGGCAGATGCCGATCGGCTAAAAAGTATTGTTAGAAGGGCGATCGCCGGCGGACAAGCTTTTCTACACCTATTTTCCTTTGAAAGAAATGGCGTAGAGTTGCTAGCAGGATACGCTGCTATCCCCAGTCCTTTAACTAAAAAAGAAAACAGCAAGTGGATTATTTTAGCTGTCTCTCGTTTAGATTACGCTCTGTCAGGTTTGGAAGAAATTCAGCAAGTTTTATTTAATTTAATTCTCGGTTTAGTTGCTGCTAGTATCGTCGCGACTTTATATTTGTCTCGCGACTTGGCGCGTCCTTTGGAAAAACTCAGAGATTACGCGCTGACAGTGGATACAGAAGCGCCGCAGGCCGTGCCCCAAAATTTCCAAATTCGGGAATTCAATCAACTATCAGAAGCACTCAACAGCATGGTGGAGAGCCTGAGAAAATCGGCCAGAGAATCGGCAATCGCAACCAAGGAAGCGCAAGTTGCCAATCAGTTGAAAAACGAATTTTTGGGCAATATTTCTCACGAACTGAGAACGCCGCTCAACGGGATTATTGGTTTTATTCAAATTGTGCGAGACGGCTTCTGCGATGACCGAGATGAAGAGATGGAATTCTTGCAGCGGGCCCACGACTCGTCTATGCAATTGCTGAATATTATTAATGATATTTTGGACATTGCTAAAATAGAAGCAGGCACCTTCTCCCTGATGTTAGAAGTGGTTGATATTACCCAGGTGCTTGAAGATGCAATTGATTTGCAAGCACCTCAAATGAAGGAAAAAGGTTTGAAGTTAAAGTTGCCAGAACCTCACGATCCGATTGTGGTTCATGCCGACCCGGAAAAGCTAAAACAGGTGTTTTTAAACGTGTTGAGCAATGCCGTTAAGTTTACCGAGTCGGGCAGCATTAGTATATCTGTGCGCGTCGAATCGAGTCATAATTCTGGTACTTTGAACTGCAGCGCACCGGAAAGTGCGATCGGTAATAGCAGCAGTCAAAACGATTGGGTTGTGGTGACAATTAAAGATACCGGCATTGGTATCGATCCCGAACAGCAGCAAAAATTGTTTCAACCTTTTGTGATGGCTGATGGTTCCACAACTCGCAGGTTTGGCGGTAACGGTTTGGGTTTGGCTATCTCCCGAAGAATCATGGAATCTATGATCGGAAGCATTACCCTACAAAGCGCGGGTGTGAATCAAGGTACTTCGGTGATGATTTCTTTGCCTGTCAACCAGCAGTCAAGTTTTTATTTTCACAGCCCGGATTTGGTAACGGAAAATGGAAATCGCAAAAGTTATGATTGATATTATAGCATTTCAAGCGAAAGATGAGGTGCGGCTGGGTATAGGGCTCCGTGGGCATAGGCCCGCGCCGGGCATAGGGCCGCGCCGGGCATACCTCACAACGATCTCGAACCGCTATATGTTCGGTCAATTATGCTTAATAGGGGTTGTGCCAACGGACGTGAGAGGATTTTCCCAATCTACAATCTAAAATCTAAAATGGTATCACGGGCTGTCCGCCGAGTTCCAAAGATTTGCTCAAAGCGCTGAGAATGCGGATTAATTCGACGGATGCCGAACCGGAAGATGTAGGGCACGGTGTATTTGTTTGGATGCAGTTGAGGAAGCGATCGCACACTCGCCGCAGTGGCTCTACTTGTTCTAAACTTAGTATTTCGCGACTTTTGATGCTAGTAGTTGGCTGCGGCGCGATCGTACTTTCGCAAAAATTGTGCTCTTCGCCCTTGGGAATTGAACTGCCCTGCTGCAAAATCAGCGGAGTTTCTGGCGACATTTCATCAAAAATCAAGGTTGCCAAACTGCCAACAACTGTTAAGCGTCGCTGTTTGTCAGGATTTAGCCAGCAGAGGTGAATAAGTGCTTGAAATCCGTCGGGATAGGTAAGTGTTACCCAAACTAAATCTGCGAGTTTTTCTGCTTGTTGATTTGTTCTTTCTGACTTCTGACTTTTTACTTCTTGCTTCGGAAATACGGTACCGGTTGCCCTGACTTGAATAGGGGTTTGTTCCAGCCAAGTATTGAAAATAGCAATATCGTGAACGGCCAAGTCCCAGAGAGCATCAACGTCGTGCCGCACCGGTTCAAAATGGGTGCGCTGGGCGTAACCGTAGCGCAATTTTCCCAGTTGATGCTGTTGAATTATTCTTTGGCCGCGATCGACTGCTGGATGAAATAGATAAGTGTGGTCAACGAAGAGTTGCCGCTGCTGTTTTTCGGCTAATTGGCAGAGTTCTATTGCTTGACTGAGGTTGAGGGCGAGGGGTTTTTCTACTAAGACGTGGTAGCCTTTTTGCAGGGCTGCTGCTGCCAGGCTGTAGTGTGTGGATGCTGGAGTGGCGATCGCCACAGCATCCAGTCCCGGCAGTGCTTGCACTTGCGACCAATCGGTAGTTAGAATCACCGAGTCATTGAGATTAAACTGTTTTTGGACGATCGCCAATGAATCTCGATTCTGGTCTACCACCGCTAAAACTTCGCTGTTGGGATGTTCGAGAAAGTTGCGAATTAAGTTAACTCCCCACCGACCGGCACCCAATACAGCTATTCCGATTTTCATTGATTATAGTTTTAAAAATCGCACAGCAATTATAGCATAATTTCTAATTTATTGGTTGTTATTTTATAGATGATTCGGCGGTTGAAACCAGGTTTACACAAACTTTCGTCGGCCGGCACTGACTGGTTCATAAAAGGTATCCAAAACCCTAATTTGGTATAACAACTAACTAATAACTACTAACTAATGACAACTGATTGATGATTCGGCGGTTGAAACCAGGTTTGTACAAACTTTCGTCGGCCGGCACCGACTGGTTCATAAAAGGTATCCAAAACCCTAATTTAGTACAACAACCAACAACCAACAACCAACAACCAACAACTAACAACTGACAACTAACAACTAACTAATTTATTGAAAGCTGCCCGAGCCGCTGCTTGTTCCGCAGCTTTGATCGATCGACCTTTTCCCTCTGCTACCAACTCTCCCTGAATCCTAACTTCTGCGGTAAAACGATCCTCGCCGCCCTGGACTGTCCCGGTTTCTTGCACGCTATACTTGGGCAAAGTTTTATATTTGCCTTGAGTTAATTCTTGGAGAGCAGCTTTGTAGTTTTGGCGGGCCGGATCGCTGCGAATCTCTGCCGCTAACTGTTGAAAGTGAGGATCGAGCCAAGGGCGAATTAATTCTAACGTGTGGGCGCTCAAATAAAGCGCGGCGAGTACGGCTTCCAAAGCATCGGCGAGTCGGGGTTCGGCCCCTGTTTTGTCGGCGGCGGCGCTGCTGGAAACAATTAAATAGCGATCGAATCCGTAACTTGCAGCGATTTTAGCAAGAATGCGATCGCTCACCAAGATCGATCGAATAGCCGCAAATTCCCCCACCGTAAAGTCAGGATAAATCTCAAACAACAATTCGGATGCCGCCAGCCGCACCACAGCATCGCCGACAAACTCTAGCTGCTCGTAATTTGCCTTAGCTGACGCACTCGCATGAGTCAAAGCTAAATCGACGAGATGCCATTCGATCGAAGCATCCTTCGACAGTCCCAATTTTTGAATTAATGTTTCAAGTTGCTTTTGGCGACTCGGATAAATCATATTCATAGCGAATTGGGCAAACAGGGAATTGGAAATCTATAGCTGAGTCTCAGTAACATGATGCTCTCTCGCGCATAAGCATCGCGGGCACAGGAAGCAGCCCGCATACCTGACAACGCTTGAGAACCGCTATATCTCACTTTATTCTAAAAATATATAAAAATTCTCCCACTTGGGGATTTTTGGAGGGGAAAAAGTCGGACATAAGCCGGGTTCTGTTCTCTCAACTGCAAGCAGTTTTTGAGGGCAGTTATCTATCTGGGACGTTTGTTACCAAACGCCTCAAGCGGTACCAAAAAACGGAACTGGTAAAAAACCAACCGTAGTCCCTCCGACCTTGCTCCCAACCGGGGTTTACCTAGCCAGCACCTCTCGATGCTGCTGGTGCGCTCTTACCGCACCTTTGCACCCTTACCCCCTAACATTTTGCAATTTTCGATACTCGATTTTTGATGCAATCTCCAATCTCCAATCTCCAATCGGGGGGCGGTATCTTTCTGTGGCACTATCCTCACGATCGCTCGCACTGGGCATTACCCAGCAAGTTTGGTTTTTCGGGAGCCCGGACTTTCCTCAGATTAGCTTTCGCCAATCCGCAACCGCCTGCGCCTACTTTTTCCCCAGATTTATTGTACGCGATCGTTCGTCAATCAATTGAGGATTTTAGATTTCAGTCATCTTTAATAGTAGAAAAATTTTCAAACCAGCCGCGCCGCCAAAAAAAGTAAACTAAACTCGACGCGATCGCCACCATCAGCGCCCAACAAAGCGGATAGCCAAAATACCAGTTCAGTTCCGGCATATTCAAAGGCGATTTCTCTGTATTGAAATTCATCCCGTATACTCCCGCCACAAAAGTTAACGGAATAAAGATACTCGAAATCACCGTCAGCAATTTCATGATTTCATTCATCTTATTGCCAACCGAAGACAGATAAACATCCATCAAACCCGAAGACAACTCTCGGTAAGTTTCCACCATATCCATCACCTGCACCGTGTGATCGTAACAGTCGCGCAGGTAAATTCGCACCTCTGGAGTAATCAAATCGCTGCTATCTCGAATCAAAACATTAATTGCATCCCGCTGCGGCCAAATAGCGCGGCGCAGCGTCAGCAATTCTCGCCGAATTTTATAGATTTTTTCCAGGGTTTTGCGAGTGGGGTTCACCACCACTTCATCCTCTAATTCTTCAAGCCGCTCTCCGTAAAGTTCTAATACAGGGAAAAATCCATCTATAATCGAATCCAACAGAGTATAAGCAAGATAATCTGCTCCGTGCTTGCGAATAGCTCCTTGTCCTTTGCGAATGCGATCGCGCACCGGGTCAAAACAATCATAATCCGGTTCTTCCTGAACAGTTAGCAGGTAATGTTTGCCCAAAATCAAACTAACTTGTTCTTTGTGAAAACTCTCTGAATTCGGCTTAATTATCACCATCCAAGAAATGATTAAAAGATGTTCTTCATAGTCTACCACTTTGGGGCGCTGGGGAACATTAACTACATCTTCCTGAGCCATCACGTGCAAATTAAAAACATCGCCCATTTGTCGCCAAGTTTCCTTATTTCCCAATCCCAACATATCCACCCAAGAAACAGATGCTGTCTCTAAATAGGCAGCAGCTTCTTGAGGATTTAACAATTTTTTGGGGCGAGTAGCTTTGGTTTCGCAATAGTCAATTAATACAATGTCTGGAGGCGGCGCATCCGGTTCTAAGTCTAGAGTTCCCGGCAGCGCCCCCGGATCGTCATAAAAATAATCAACGTAGGAATCATCATCATCTTCTTCATCTCTAATTAGTTTGGCAAATACACTAGAAGTATTTTTTATGCCTTTGTATGCCATGGAAATATTCCCAACTTTTAGTATCTTTAATTAGATTATCACTTTTTGCCTATAACTATCAACAACCAACAACCAATAACTAATAACCAACAACAAATAACTAACAACCAATAACTAACAACCAATAACTAATAACTAATAACTAATAACTAATGACCAATGACTAATTACCTTTGTCGCATTGGAATCTCGATCGCAAATTCAGTTCCTCCTCCCAGCACAGAAATGCACCGCAGCGCGCCCCTGTGTCTTTCCACCACAATCTGATAAGAAATAGACAGCCCCAAACCAGTGCCTTTGCCGACTGGTTTAGTAGTAAAAAACGGGTCAAATATCCGAGCTTTTACAGAGTCAGGCATTCCCTGGCCGTTATCAGAAATTGCGATCGCCACCCGATTGTTCTCCAAAACCTCCGTGCGAATCCGAATCGAAGGCAATGCGTCACAACCCAAAGGCAAATTCAGAAAATTTTGCCGTTCCCCATCCGCTGCACTCGCCAATTCCCACTTTCTATTTCTGACATCTGCCAAAGCATCAATAGCATTACTTATTATATTCATAAACACTTGATTTAACTGTCCGGCGTAGCACTGTACCTGTGGCAGTTCCCCATATTCTTTAACTACCTCAATCTGGCGATTTCTGCCATTTTCTTTAAATTTGTGTTGCAAAATTAACAGAGCGCTATCTATTCCTTCGTGAATATCAACACGCTTAATATCTGATTCTTCCAGGCGAGCAAAGTTCCGCAAAGACACGACTATTTCGCGAATTCGATCGGCTCCAGTTTGAATTGAATTCAGCAGGTTCGAGAAATCCTCTTTGATAAATTCGATTTCTATTTTTTCAGCGAATTCGGCAATAACAGCAACAGGTTCCGGGTAATGTTCTTGATACAAAGTACACAATTGCAGCAAGTTTTGGGCGTACTCGCTCGCGTAAACAATATTGCCGTAGATAAAACTGACAGGATTATTGATTTCGTGAGCAATTCCCGCAACTAGCTGTCCCAAACTAGACATTTTTTCCGCATGAATTAGTTGAGCTTGAGTTTTTCCTAATTTTTTTAATGCTTGCTCTAGCTGGGTATTTTTATGTTTTAATTGAGATTCGGCTTGTTTGCGTTGGGTAATGTTGCGGGCGATCGCGATCGCCTGATTCGAGTTAAGAGGCAGCAATCTCGCTTCATAAGTTTCTTCTCCTGCGGGCATGGGTAGCGAATACTCTAGATTAACCGGAGTTCTGTTTTCGTAAACTTCAACCATTGCCAACTCGAACTGGCTGGCAACGGTTGCGGGCAATACATCAGTCATTCGTTTGCCCACAAAAAATTCGGGACTCGCGTACAAATCCCCTGAATTTCCTGACAAGTAATCCAAAATAATGCCGTCAGCATTGAGGCGGAAATACAAATCGGGCAGTGCTCGAAAAACAGCTTCCAACTCGGAAGTTTTTTGACGCAATGCCTCTTCGGCGAAGTAGCGATCGCTAATATCAAAAATCACCCCGTCCAAATAGCAAACGCTCCCATCTGTGTCGAACACGGGAGAACCTTTATCCCACACCCATTTAACCGTGCCGTCTGCTGCTAGCAAGCGGTATTCCAAATTATAAGATTGTTTGTTTTCTATTGATTCCCGAATTGTGGCTTCTACTTGGGCCCAATCTTCCTGGTAAATAATGCTAGCAAAAGTCCGGCTTACCCTGCCCAAAGGCGAAATGAAATCCGCAGCGGTGTAGCCCGCTAGTAAGTAAATGGTCTCGCTAATAAAACTTGTAGAAAAATCGCACTGCCAGCGATAAACCACTCCGGGAATATTCGCAACCAAAGACCTAAATCTTGATTCGCTCCTACGCAAATTTTCCTGATATTGATGCCTTTCTGTAATGTCGCGAGCAAAAGCTAGCACTGCAAATATATTGCCTTCAGCGTCGCGCATAGGAACTTTTTGGGTGTCAAAAATACGTACTGAACCGTCAGCAATATTTGCCCGCTCGCTGGGATTGTGAATAATTTCGCCAGCTATTACAGTTGAGTCGTCCGTGCGAAATCCTCGGATGTTTTTGGCGGCGTTGCCAAATACTAGCTCTTCTGAAAATCCTAATTCTAAATCTGATTTTCCTATTGTTTCTTCGACTGTTTTGCCGATGGATTCCGCGAAACTCTTGTTTGCCAAAATATAGCGAAATTGTTTGTCTTTGGCAAAAATCCAGTCGCTGGTTGTGTCTATTACTGTGCGAAGCAGTTCTTCGGAACGTTCGGTTTGTGTTAAAGCTATTTGTAGTTCTAATTCGAGGCACTTGCGAGCTGTAATGTTTTCAAAAGCAACGCCGACGCAGTTGTTGGGTAATGGAAAAGCTTTAATAGAAAAAGCGCGAGTTATTTTGCCTGATTCATCGCAGTCAATGTCTTCAAGTTCTACGGCTTTTTGACCCAGAATTACCGAAGCAAATGCTTGGGGAATGTTTTTCGATCGCAAATGAGGAAAAATCTCGTCAATTGTCATGCCCAAAACATCGGCCATTTCTAGCCCGGTAAACCGCGTAGCAGCGGGATTCGAGGCGATCGCCCTGAGACTGCTGTCATCCTCTGTATTTTCCAAATGGTAGACGTACAAACCAATCTGCATATTCTCAACAATTTGGTCGTAGAGGCGCACGCTTTCGTCTACCTGCCGGCGTTCGGTAATATCTTCAGTAATCCCCAACACGTACTGAGGATGCCCCTGAGCGTCGAGAATTGGCACTTTGCGGGTGTGCAGTATTCTCATACCTTTATGGCGAGTTTGGATCGGCTCTTCGGCTATGTCTCGAACAGTAGATTGGCTGTGATTGCCGGTCAATATTTCCCTATCTTGAGCGGTAAAAACATCAGCTTGTTCTTTGGGATAAATATCGTAGTCATTTTTGCCGATCGCCTCTTGAGAGGTAACACCTGCGATCGTTTCCCCCGCTTTATTCCACAGTACAAATTTCAGCGAAGAAGCATCTTTAGCAAAAACTCCCACTGGCAGGTTTTCTACTACCGAATTGAGAAACCCTCTAGCTGATTTCAAGTCGGCTTCGGCGCGCTTGCGTTCGATGCCTAAAGCGATGACATCGGCTACCGATGCCAAAGTTTCTTTAAACGGTGAATTCAGCGGCTGGCGGCTGATAATTACCATGACTCCCACCAGCTTTTCTTCGACTATTAAAGGATAACCTGCCAAAGTAAATAATTGCTGAGATATTTGGCAATTTATCGGATTTTGACTGCTGTTTATAATTGCTGACTCGGAGTTTTCTGCCGCTGTGAATTCCCCGGACTCTTCTACTGGGGTTCCAAAATTATTCAGTTCAAATCCGCAGTAAAATTTCGGTTGTTGCTGTTGGGCGATCGAGTTAACCTTCGCTGCAATAAAGTTAGCCCGATCGTCTGTGCGGCTGTAGATTCCCGAAACTGCTTGCAATTCCAAAATGTTGTATTGAGAGTTGAAAGTCCAAATTTCAGCAGAGGCGACATCGAGATTTCGCACCATTGCCTCGCAGCAGGGAAGCAGGATATCTTGAGGGTGTTTGGTGAGGGCAATACCGACATCGGCTACCATTGCTGTGAGGCGAGAAGCTTGGGCTTTTTCTGCTTCTAAGCGTTTGCGATCCGTGATGTCTTCCACCAAAGAAAGCACGGTAAAAGTGTCGCCGCTGCGAATAATTGAGTTGAACCAGCGACACCAAATCACCTGTCCGCTTTTAGTATAGTTGCGGTTAATTGAAGTATTGCCGTTGCCGGAGGCTAGTTCTAGTTCGATCGCGCTTACAACCTCTCTGTCTTCTGGGCAAACCCAAGCCAAATCGCCGAAATGCTTACCCATCATATCATCCGATGTCCAGCCAAAGATTTCTTGGGCGCGTTTTGACCACTGGACGATCCGAAAATTTTCATCCCAGCCAACCATTGCCAGAGGACTGTTAGCTGCATTCAACCACAGTAAATGGTTCGATCGGCGCAACTGTTGAGTTTTCTGTTGCTGCCAGCGGTAGTGCCTGGTGATATCCCTACCGACACCCAAAACTCGCATCTGATTGCTAGAGGTATCCACCGCTGGCGTGTAAGCCGTTTCGTAAATTTTAATCCCGCCGTCTGCCGCCGGAACCTCGTGAATTGCCAGCTTTTTTTCCCCTGTTATAAATACTTGTTGCAGGCAGGAATCAATCTGTGAAATTATATTTTTGAAACCAGGATTATTGGGATATAATTTTAATAATTCTTGATTAGTTTTGTTGACTATTTCAGCCGGCTCCAATCCCATCCAAGCAGCAGCAACAGGATTGATGTATAGATATTTTTGCTGTCGATCGCACTCTAGGAAAGCATCAACAGAGTTAGAGAAAAAAGACTGCAACGAGTTGACAACTTCCTGCATGGGTATTTTTTTATTACTAGCAAGTAAAGCTTTAAATTTTTCCTAAAGTTAGTGTAACTCACTGAAATATTTTTGGACACTTTACTGCTGCGGTTGCGGGTGCAATTTTCGGCGCCGTTCCCTATAATACAAAAATTTTCAGGAAATAGTATTTTTGTGAATATAACTTAATTAGAGCAGAT